>QMST01000064.1 GCA_003649745.1 Thermoplasmata archaeon
AAAAAAAAAACAACAAAAAAAAAGAAGAATAGAAAAAAAATACCGTATAAAAGAACTAGATCACAAACTAAGAGCCATCAGAACAAAAGAAGAGGCCAAACTCATGATAGAAGCCAGAAAAAACGGTGTACCAGTACCTATAATATACGATGTAGACCTAAAAAACTGCACCATAACCATGGAATACCTACAAGGTAAGAAACTAAAAGACATACTAAACAATGTGAGCGAAAAAGAAAGAAAAAAACTATGCAAAATGATAGGAGAAAACATTGCCAAACTACACAACAACAACATCATACATGGTGATATAACAACATCAAACATGATACTATTCAATGGTAAAATACATTTCATAGACTTTGGATTAGGAGAACTAAACAGTGAGATAGAGGCAAAAGGAACAGATCTACACGTCCTAATGGAAGCTTTCGAAGCCACACATTTCAAACGCCCAAAATGCTTCCAATACGTACTACAAGGATACCAATCAAAACTAAAAGATGATGTAAAACAAGTGATAAAAAAAATAGAAGAAATAGTAAAAAGAGGAAGATACAGATGAAAATATACTTTGTAACCAGCAACAATGGAAAATATAATGAGGCAAAAGAAAAACTAAAAGGAATTAAAAACATTCAACTGGAACAAAAAATAATAAACTACCCTGAGATACAAACAGACACCTTGGAAGAAGTAGCTGAATATGGTATAAAATATCTCAAAGACAAGCTAAAAAAACCCTTTATATTGGAAGACGCAGGTTTATTCATAGAACATCTGAAAGGCTTCCCAGGCGTGTACTCAGCCTATGTTTTCAAAACAATAGGCTGCAAAGGAATTCTAAACCTGCTGCATGATATAGAAAAGAGAGATGCATATTTCAAATCAGTAATTGGTTTTTACAACCCAGAGGCAAAAGAGATGAAAATATTCAAAGGTATATCCAGGGGTAAAATATCCCTTGAAATACGAGGAACAAATGGATTCGGATACGACCCTATCTTTATACCAGAAGGTGAAAGTAGAACATTTGGCGAAATGAAAATAAACGAGAAAAACAAATACTCTCACAGGGGTAAATCTTTTGAAAAATTAGCATCATTTTTAAAAAAATTAAAAATAGAAAATTTTAAAGTGTAAAATTATAATTACAATTATAAGGAGACCTATTTATGGAAGAACACCCTCAGCCTATGGATAAAGAAGAAATTTTTAAATCCAAAGCTAAAAAATGGACAAGAATAGTACTTACCATAGCAATACTCTACCTGGTATGGATGATTTTTGTTTTCTCAACAATTTATGTTTTAGGTTTTAGCTATACATGGTCCATTTTAACCTTTGACACCTGGATAACAATTGGTATAATTCTTTATGTTATATTAATAATAATGGAGTTAATCATAATCCTTTATTATCTTTATCTCAAGCGGGAGAAAAAACTAAAAGCACCCATTTTTGAAGAAGTTGAAGAAGAGGAAAAGAAAACCATAACCTACACATATCCAAAAGATGTAGAAGGTGGTGTGTTTTCCTCCAACTACATAGACGTTGATGAGAACACAGTTTTAAAACTTAGAACCCTACTTGTGAGAGCATGTATGCTATGTGGTAAACGGGTAGAATGCTGGCCTAAATATCGGGGTAAGGTGGATAAAGAGGATTTTCTAGCAAACATAGACTGTATAGATGGTCTAGAAAGGCTTAGCAAGAAAAAAAGAAAAAAAACCACATAGCAGAGTGTTTTATAATCCTGTTGAGATGATAAACACGTTTCTTAGTTCCTTAAAAGTGTAGTCTCCATTTTCATCTAAAACCTCTATCTTAATCGAATGTCTTCCAAGTACCCTGCTCAGATGATACTCATATGGTTGCTCATAATCTGTTAATTGTGGTTTATTATCTAAATAAAAGTTTACCTGTTTAATAGAAACATTGGCATCTACCACTGCTACTATTTTATTTCCTATGAAAACAGTCTTATTTCCATTCAACTGTGCCAATGCTTTTCCAAATACATTAAGGTATCCCTCTTTAATGTTAGTAGTAATATTTATCTCAACATTGTTATCATTTTTGATCGTTATATTCACCATATCCTTGGCTGTCATAGTTGAAACAGGGGAACCGGCTAATTCTGCAACTATTGTATATTCCCCATCGTTGAATTTTATAGTATCTAAAGGAATACTCCATTTTTTTCCATGAATATATATTATTTTATTCCATTGGGTATTTATCATATACACTTTTAGAGGTAAGTTACCAATGGATGTGCCACTGATATTGATTATTCCCCTAACAATACTTCTCTCCTTTGGTGAAATAATTTTTATTAAGGGCTTCGGAGGCGGATATGGATTTGATGTTATAATAAAAGAGTTGCTATAGTTGCATGTTTGTTTAAAGTTCATAACAGTAACCTTGATTCTATAATTACTACTATCTGCTAGTGTCGAGGGTATATTCCAGGAGTAGCCGCCATCGTTTCTTGTTAGAGGAGTAATGGTATACACATACTTGTTTACTTGATATAACTCAATTTTAACATTAGCTAATGGAGAGATTCCATCAGTGACCCATTTTATTTCACAGTTTTGGTTTGTAAGATATGTTTCTCCACCCTTTGGTGACAATATCGTAATACTTGCGCTATGTGGTGGATTAGGTGGCAAGATATTATCATGCTGTACTTTAACCCACGCAACTAGATCCTCGATATTTACCTCACCATATTTTATTCTAAAATATCCATGCTCGCCCCACCCTGTTCCCCAGCTGTTTTTACAAACCCAGTATCTTTGATAGTCATTGTATCCTACTATAACCACTGCATGATTAACAGTTTTTGGTTCAGATTCATAATGTTGATATATTCCACCAGTGTAATGTTGAAAATCACTATATACGTACATAGCTGCAAGAAGCGGCCCATATTCATTTAATGCATTTTTAATAGCTGATACCTTATAATTTATATTGTTATTATTAAAGCTTGAATCATGGGTTACCCAGCCCCAGTTTTTAATTTTTGTTCTAAAAACACCGTTCTCCTCAGGTACCGAATTACTCTTAAGCCATTCTAATGTTCTATATGGATCCCCGCCGTTGTATCCACCATAAGGGCAATGATTCACTATATATGTTTCTGAGAGGTCCTTATCAAGATTTGGATTACCATATTCTAAGTTAAGCCTTCCTTCTATCGTACCGACTACTGCATATGCCCAACAAGTACCTCCATTCTGACGTTTAACAGGGCTCATATAATCCTTACCATTATAATTATGCCAGTCCAGCTCTTTCTGTATGGATAGGGTATAACTGTAATTTGAAGCAGTGTTGCCTTCGCTATCAAACTTGGCGTAATCGGATAGAAAACTTAGGCCTAATAATTCTTTAAGGGGAATATTGGAAACTGATGTGAACCCTGCAGTCCATGTTGCATTTTCTCTTTCTAGAAATTTTTCCAAACTCTGTATAATATTTGATAAACTTCTTTTTACTAGGTTGATTTTTTTACTTTCAACTGCTGATAATGTTGTGCTGAGTAATAGCAGTATGATTGTGAGCAAAGTGACAATAATTTTTATTCTCATCTTAACCCCACAATAAAAACTTGGATGCAAATATATATAAAAATTATTATACAATCCTTCACAAAAGCAGTTTTTTAAGATGTTCTTTGTGATTATTATTCGATTTTTGTTCTAAAAATTTTAAATATTAAAAATTATAAAATTAGTTTAGCAAAGGTGGGTGATAGTAGAGATGAAAGAGCTTTGTTCATTGTTTGTTTCATGCTCCTTTTTGTTGAAATACCACTATGCCACCGGTAGTGGTATCATAGGATATGAACAGGTGGAGGAGGTAGAGTAAAAAGAATGAGGAAGAGCATAATAGCCCTCAGCATGGCTGGTATACTCCTATTGACAATATTCGCTACATCAGCCTCAACAACTGCTATTGGCATAATGCGCGGGAACGTTGGCTTATTTAATGTTCAAAAAAATAGATTTTCTATAGGAAGAATGGTTGGTAACATAGGGCTGTTCAACAGACAGAGCAATTTCTTCTCATTTGGTGCAATGCGTAGAAATATAGGTATCTTTAACAAACAAAGAAATATCCTCTCAATTGGAAGAATGATAGGAAACATAGGAATATTCAACAGACAAGGAAATCTATTATCATTTGGTGCTATGAGAAGGAACATTGGTTTCTCAAATGTTCAGAGAAGCATGTTGTCTATAGGTAGAATGATAGGCAATGTCGGCATAATAAACAAGCAGGCAGGTCTTCTCTCATATATGGCTATGCGTAGAAATCTTGGTTTGGTGAATAAGCAAAAAAGCGTGGCGTCTATTAGTAGGATGATTGGTAACGTTGGTGGTGCAAATGTAAAGAAGGATCTATTGTCTCTTGGTGGTATGAAGAGAAATATTGGCATTGTGAACAAGGATGTTGGACTGCTCTCTATCGAGAGGATGTTAAGAAACTTTGCAGTATA
>QMST01000065.1 GCA_003649745.1 Thermoplasmata archaeon
GGTTTATACTGATGAGATAATAGCAGTGTATGGCAAAAAAGGTTTTTGGGCCAAGGTTAAGTATAATATTTTATACATATGGAGGATGTTTCTCTATTATCTCACTTTTTTATGTCCTGCTACCGAGATGAGAGTAGCATTGAACAGGTTACGCGGTGTGAAAATAGGTAAAAACGTTTACCTGGGTTATGGTGTTATGATAGACAAGCTATTCCCGGATATGGTTACGATAAAAGATAATACTGCAATCGGTGATGATACCATAATTAATGCACACGCGATTGTGCCCTCACCTAGTAGAGTGAGAGAGATTTACCCACTGCGTGTGGCTCCTGTTACTATCGGAGAGGGTGTTTGGATTCTACCAAGGGTTACTATAACATTGGGTGTAAAGGTGGGAGATGAAGCGGTTTTGCTGAGTGGTGCAGTGGTTACGAAGGATGTCCCACCTAGATGCATGGTTGGTGGTGTACCTGCTAAGGTTATAAAAGATCTGAGCAACCACAAAGTTTTCAAAAAAAGGTAAAAAACTCGATATCTATTAATAATAAAATTTGATAACCTTCTTTCAATCAAAATATGAGAGAGAAAAAAATCTTTACCATATTAGGGATACTTTTTGCTATTATAACTTGGTCTGCCTCATATCCAGTTATAAAAATAGGTTTAAAAGAAATGTCTCCTTTAGTTTTAGCAACACTTAGACAAATTGTTATAGTACCAATTTTTATTTTACTACTTTTTGTAAAAAAGAAAGAGATCACATCCTTCAGTCAATATACCTGGCTTATGCTAGTCGACGCCGCAGTATTTTCTATAGTCTTGCCTAATATTTTTCAGAATATAGGTATGCAATACACTACAGCATCAGCATCAAGTATAATACAATCCTCAAGTCCAATTTTTACTATATTTTTAGCAATAATACTTTTGAGAGAAAAATTGACATCTAATAAGATATTAGGAACAACAGTTGCCTTTATAGGAACCATATTGTTAGTAACAGGTGGAAAGTTTAGCTTATCTGGACAGATCTATGGCAATCTCTTGATACTTATATCTGCAATTTCTTATGCTGTCTCTGGAGTTATTGTCAAAAAAACATTGCTAAAAGTTTCTCCTCTCATCTTAGTTGCTATAGAAACCATGCTTGGTTTCATCATTTTGCTCCTAATAACTATTTCTTTTGAACCTATAAATATTTCAAACTTATCTTTTAGAGCATGGACTGTAATATTATTACTCTCTATATTTCCAAATTTTTTGGCAATTTTGATCTGGTACAAACTATTAGAGATTACAGAACTTTCTAAACTAATAAATTTAGTTTACCTTATGCCTATTATTACTATATTTATATCCTATTATCTAATAGGTGAGATAGTAAATATCCAAACTATCATCCTTGCAATAGTAGTAATAGTTGGTGTAGCACTAACTCAGAGGGAAAAAGATATATTGCCTCTGCCTCTCAATAGGTTTAGATAGATGATACCATAACTATAAATACTATTTCATGTATCTCTTTTTCATCCAACTTTTGAAGTTTGGTTGACCTCATGGGTCAATTTTTACTTCTTTTGTTGGAAATATTAAAAGGAGATAGAAAAAGTAGTATGGAAGAAAAGGTTGTTGAAACAACACATGTAGACGATCGAGGAAGACAACTTTATAAGATAAAGTGTGCAGATTGTGGTAAAGAAACAGAAGTTCCTTTCAAACCAGATGGAAGAAGACCTGTATACTGCAGCGATTGCTACAGAAAACATAGACCAAAAAGATTTTCATCATCTAGAAGATTCTAAAGAACTAAAAAATCTTTTTTGTCTAATTTTTTTAATCTAGTTTTTTTAATTTATTTTTTCTAGGTCTATATCATATGTTTTTTCAGGGTTTATCTTGTGTATTGTGTTTGCTTGTTTCTCTGTCATAACATTTTTTTCTAACAATTTTTTTGTTACCTTCGGAACCGTTCTGGGTCCTAATACTGCGCCAGGTCTTCTTGGATCATCAATATAATCTGTTTCCATCAAAAACCTGTCTCCCTTTTTCAAAGCCTCTACTATGTTTGCCTTGCTTGCAAGTATTGATGGCATTAAACCATGGTTTTCTTTTTCTAACACCAGGGGTGGAGAAAAATGTTTAACTATTTTATAAGGTTTTAACCCTGCTTTTTTACCGAGTTCTACAAGCTCTCTGCATTGCTCTGGAGTTGCACTTTCTGCATGTATCACCAGTGCCGTATCTGCATCTTTAGCTTTTTGCATACTATAAAACAGTAGTTGATTGCAGTCATCTCTAACCTGTTTCTCCACTGGGAAATGTGGTCTGCCTACCTCACCAATACCAATACATTTCTTTTCCTCGCATAATTTAGCAGCTAAGTCTATGCCTTTTTCCATTATCTGCATTGTTTTTTTTCTACCAAAGACTTTGCTAAGTTTGATGTAATCAACAGGGTAGGGTCCAACAGTTACAAATACGTCTATGTCTAAAACATTTTTGATCTCCTCAGCCATCTTAAGAGTCTCATGGTAGCAAGGTTTGTAGCTTCCATGTTTTATCACAAGTTCAGGCATTGGATATTGACATAGAACAAAATGGGTACCGCCAGCTTTTTTAAACTCCTTCACTGCGTCTAGGTATTTTCCGTCTCTTCTCAGATGTAAATGATTATCAAATATTAACATTGCAGATTAAAAAATAGTAACATTAGTTTGGTTTTTAACTGTTTATATCATGATGATGTTAGAAAATTTTATTTATTAGAAAACAATGTTTTTAGGTGGGGGTGCTAAAATGAGGAGAAACAAAAAAATGTTGTTTTATATAATGGTTTTATTAAGCCTCATTCTTCTAGTTTTTCCTGCTTTTTCATCCACCTCATCATTGTTTCCACATCAAAAGATAGTAAGAATTGCGATTATAAGACAAACATGGGATCCTTTGGATGTAGCAGCAAGTGGGACTGCCTCAGATTATATGCATGAGAGATGTTTAAGAGAGGGAGAAAGACGTTATAATGTTAAATTCAGAGTATATGATTTCTGGGATAGCTGGAACGGTGGAGATGTACAAAATGATTTATTGTTTAAAAAGAAAATAGATGTGGTGATCGCACCTGGTGGATTTGGTGGATGGTACACACCAGAAAAATATAGGGAGAAACTTAGGAGATTCGTGTTTCTTGGAGGTGGTTTCTATGGTATATGTGGTGATTCAACATTTGGGTCTATGGGTGTAAAACACCTGCATAACAGATATACAAAACTGCTGAACAAATTGTTAGGCTACCAGGGTTTTTCACCAATGCTTGGTCTCGCTAATGTTTATACAGATATATCAGATTTGTTAGAAATAATTGGTATTCCCCTGTTTTTTACAAAACTGGATATGATAAAAATCCTGGCTTCTCTACCTGTTTCACGTGCACCGATTCGTATCCTGTCAACTAATCCACCAATCCAAAAACCATATTTTAGGCAAAAGATTAGGGTGATGCTCGGCAACGCACCTATGGTAGATGGGCCTCTAATAAAGAGGTTATACATGCCAAGGGTTATAACATTAGCAGTTTTTGCAGGATATGACAAACCATATACTAGGTCGATCGAGGGGAAAAAAGCAATAATAGCTACAACCTATGGTAGGGGTAGAGTTGTATTATCTGCGGTTCATACTGAGTTAACTCTTTTTAATCAGAAGGCTCATGATATATATGTTAGAAATGTTTTATGGCTTGCCCATGCTTTACCAGTAAAGAAATAAAAAAATGGAGATTTTTTAACAAAATGCGAAGCAGCTCCATATAGCTGTTAGGATTAGCACCGCCCATATGTCTATATACCAGCAGATGAGAAATGTCAATGGAGTCCAGTTTGGAGATGCCCCAACTGCTATCTCCTGTTTTAAATTCATAAACATATCTGATGGGATGGAGTTTTTACTCAGTTTTTTGATTATCTGCATCATCATTTGCGAGCTAAGTTTACCCTTTCTGATAATGTTTCTAAGCATCTCTTTTAGATGTTCATTGTTTTTAATTAAACTGGTGAACTTGTTCATTATGCTCTCTTGAAGTTTGGGTAACGATATGCTGATTTTATCATATTTTTTGACATAATTGATATTAGGTTTTTCTTTTCTTTCTAAGGCATTGGATATTCTAATACTGTACAATGGTGTGCTAGTTTTGACATTTGAAACTTTACTTTGCATGCCGACAACAGAGTTGAATGTTGCTAAAAGTATTGCAGCTGCTATACCCAAAGCTATAATATTATATTTTCTCATATTTCATCAACTTATTTTTATAATATCTATATTAATATATAAGTTTTTCTGTAATGTGCTGTGTTGAATAACTTTTAAGTTTCCCTCAAACATTCCCCTTTTTTGCAGGAGGGAACTGGGATGCAAAAGAAGAGGAATTGGAAAGAGTATAATGAAAAACTTGTGCGGAGAGGAGAAC
>QMST01000066.1 GCA_003649745.1 Thermoplasmata archaeon
ATATTTTCACTTTGAATATACTTATGCTATCCCCGTATTCCTCTAGTTTTTCGAAATCATACCCTTTAACATAAATAGTTGTGAATTTCTCATCTATAACCTTATTGTTGTCAAAATCTTTATTCCATTTCCGTTCGAAAGGTTTAGAATTGTCAACGTATACCACTTCTCTTCCACAGCCGCATGCCATTGGAAGCATGAATTCAACCTTGGTTACCCCATCTGGTGCCTTTACTTTAACTGTTATATCCCCTATTACTATTTGTCCTATGAAAGGTAAAATTTTTATGCCAAAGAGGTAGACTCCATTTCTTGGTTTAAGGATTTTAAAATCTCCTGATAATGGTAGAGATAGTGGCATAGTCACTTTTAATGTAGCAGGTTCACTAACTGCACCATATTTATCTGTTGCAGTCACTGTTATTGTATAATCTCCTTTGCTTTGCTAGGTATGTGATACATCTACACTTTGTCCTGAGTTAACCAGATTTGTACACATTTCATTTCCATCCCCCCAGTTGAAATAGTAGAATATTTTATCCCCCTCAGGATCGGTAGTTACAGCAGTGTACCTATACGAGGTTCCTGCTTTGCCAGAGGTTGGTCCTGTAACAGTTGGTCTATCTGGTGGATTGTTTAATACTATGTTTTTAGAAACATTTTCTTTTTCTAATTTTATGTTTAAACTAGCTGCTGTTGTTACAAACACTAGCATAAATATAATAGTTAGGCTTAACACGATTTTTCTCATGTATTTTTCCCTTTTTTCAAATATGTACCAAACATTTAAAATTAACCATTGTTAATATCTAATCTTGTAAGGCTGAGAGTAGTTTGTTTTTAAGGAGATCTTTTTGGAGGATTGCGCCTATTATTTTATCTTTAAGCTGCCCATTTTTGAATATTAATAGAGTGGGGATGCTCATTATGTTGAACGCCATTGCAGTTCTGGGGTTGTTGTCTACGTTAATCTTGGCGAAGACAACTTTGCCTTGTAAGCCTTTTGCTAGGTCTTTGATAAGAGGTGAGAGCATTAGACATGGTGCGCACCATGGTGCCCAGCAGTCGATAACGACATTTTCATATTTGTTTATTATATTTTCTAAGTCATTGTCGTTTATCTCTAATGGTTTATTGGGCCATTCTGACATTTTTTGTCACCAAAACCATGATACAAAAACTGGTATTTAACGTTTTTGCCAAAACAATGCAAAAATATAGAAAAGTCTTAATGCTATTAATTTATTTATCAAAAACCAATGACACTGTTTAAACCATATGAGATGATGGACTGCGATGATCTAATGAAATGTGTGTTTAACCTAAACGATTTAGACATAAACGTGTATATGATACTTGCAAAAATAGGAGAAACCAGGGTTGAAAAACTATCAGAATTACTTGGTAGAGAAAAGAGCACCATATATAGATCACTGCAAAAACTCGTCTCATGTGGGATATGTATAAAGAAAAGCAACAACATAGAAACCGGTGGCTACTTTTACACCTACATTCCTCTGTCCAAGGATAAGGTAAAGAAAAAACTCGAAGAATGTATAGAAAACTGGTATAAATGCCTCAAGAAAAAAATAAGAGAATTCAAACTATAAAAATATATCATTTGTTGTTTTGACGAGCTAATCGAGATGCAAATTTTCCAACTGTAAAAACTTTTGCAATAAAATCTATCTCCTTTGCTTCCTCAGCGCTGGATATCAGTCCCACAATCAACATTTATTCTCACTATTTTATATTTTATTTTTTGTTTATAAAACCCTTGTTGTACAACTGTTACCGACTTGATTATACAACTAAAAAAACAATTCTCAGCTAGGTTGGTTATTTCAACAATTCTTTTCTTTTATTTATCTCCCCCATATAATTATCTGCATCATCTTTTGCCCAATCAGAGACATTATATCTAACAATGGTTTTATCAGGTTTTATTGTTATAACCTGTTTTATACCCGCGTTTATAAGCGCTCTCTTGCACCTATCACAAGGTTTTCCCTCTTCCACAATGTTTCCATCAGGTGTCTGACCATATAAGTAGAGAATGCCACCCAATACACTCGACCCATATCTGGCTGCATTCAGCAAAGCATTTTCCTCAGCATGGACGGCAGGGCAATAATCATACCCGGTGTATGATGGCAGATTCATCAGATCCTTTAGACAGCCTATTTCATTGCAGTTAATTGACCCCCTCGCTGGACCATTATACCCTGTAGAGACTATTACATCCTCTTTCACAACTATTGCACCGAATTGTCTTCTTATACATGGTGATCTCTGGGCAACAGCTTTTGCAATGTTTAGATAATATCTATCCTTATCTGGTCTAACTTGTTTAGTTTTTTTGCTGATCAAAATATTTCACCTTTGAAAATTGATAATTTGTAAAATGCTTTTGAAAGTTTCTATTACTCTTTAGTTGTTCTTTTTTTCATGTTTTATTTTTAACTATCAACTCTTTATGCTCTGCTAGCATGGCAACAATTTTTTTTCTTCCAGATTCGAGTAGTCTCCATACTGTCCCACGTGAAACCCCCATTTTTTTAGCCGCCTCTTCTTGATTCAATTTTAGATAATCTACAAGTCTTAGCGCTTCAAGTTCATCAGAATAAATAATGATCACTCCAGATGCTATTCGTCTTGGTATTGGGGAGAATATTTCTGCATCTGGATAAAATCTAATACATCTATGTTTTAATGGTCTAGGACTCATGATATCTAAAATCTTCTTTTTTCTTCCATTCTGTATCTTTCTCAAGCTTATTTTTTAGAAAAGCCTCTACAGCCTCTCTTACCTTACCTCGAACTCCTGTTATAACCCTGATTCCAAGCTGGTTGAAGAAATCTACTGCTCTACCGCCCATTCCGTATGCAATAACTATTTCCCCTTTGTTCTGTTTAACAAAGTTTGGTAGATCTCCGGGTCCATGGTCAGAAAAGGGTACTGGTAGAACTTCAACATTTTTTATCTCATTATCTTCTACATCAATAAAGGCATAATAGGGGCTTCTACCAAAGTGCATACTTATTTTGCTTTCTAAACCATTGTTATCACTACAGGGTACAGCTATTCTCATTTCACATCACCATTTTGTGCATATGCACAAAACATATTTTAAGTTTATCTATGTCAATCACACAATAGTTCTAACCACCATCCATAACGCTGCAAATGTAAGTATGATAGCTAGTCCAATTCTAAGATTCTTCTCATCTATCTTTGCATGGAGATGTGAACCAATCTGTGAGCCAGCTATTATTACAATACCAGCTATGAGACATAGACTCCAGTCTACTCCACCATTTACGGCATGTCCAAGGAAACCCATGGAGGAGGATGCCAACACCAGGAAAGTGTTTGTCCCCATAGCTATCCTTCTTATAGGTATACCTCCTAATATTACAGCGATTGGAACAATCAGTCCACCACCAGATATGCCTACCATTCCTGCAAGAAAAGCTGCTACTGCTATGGGAACAACTAGATAGAAGATATGTACATCATATTCCCCACCGCTAAACCTTCTATGCCATAACCCCAAATTTACCGAGTTTAACCTCTTTTGTCTTATTCAGAAAGAGTAGAAATGCTGAAATCAACAGGAAAACAGCAAAGGTTATTTTTAGATAGATGGCAGACACGCTTGCTGATACAAATCCACCTAGGGAGGATGAGACACCAACAACTATTGTAGGCAGCAAAGCAACCTTCAGTCAACCAGTTTGTGTTTATATGAGTAAATAAAAATCATTGGAATACTCTGAAGTAGGATTAGAAACAAACTCACACCAGCAGCAACATAAAATGTGATGCTCAGCAATGTAAGTATTACTGGTAAGTAAAGCTCTCCCCCGCCTTTGCCAAACATGGAGAAAACAAGAAATATGATGAATACTAGAGCAACAGTCGTTATAATTTCAATCATACATTACATGCCCTTCCACTTTTTCTGCTCCATTTTAAAGAAATTCTGCAGTTCCTCTTTAGTCATAACCGTTTCGTTTATCTCAACCTGCAAACCATGTTCCTCTAAAGGTTTTTTAACACTCTCTATAAGCATGTCTCTTATCGGCACTCCTGGAAATGGAAAAACCATTGTCAGCGATACTTTGTTTCCCTCCAGTTTTATGTCTTTTATCATCCCCAGCTCCATCAGGCTTGCATCTATCTCTGGATGCATAACCTGCCCTATAATCTCTTTCACCTCTTCTTCATTCATTTTTTCACCTCCTAACAATCATAACGGGTGTTGTTGCATGATGTATAACAGATTCTGCAATGCTTCCAAGAAACATCTCTTTAACCATACCCCTCCCATGAGATCCCATTACAATCAGAGAAACCTCTTCTTTCTTAGCAGTTTCTACTATTTTGACAAAGGGTTTACCAATTTTTACTGAAATCCTCACTTTCATCCCAGTTTTTTCTAGCTCATCTTTTATCCCCATCA
>QMST01000067.1 GCA_003649745.1 Thermoplasmata archaeon
ACAGAATGGTAAAATATATCTTTTTAACAAAGAGATAAACATTCCCCTCCTGAGATTGCCATTGATATTTGGCAACATTACAATAGAAGCTAATATAACTTCTCAACCACAAGGGTTTATCACAAAGGTTGAGTTCTATATAGATGGAAAATTGCATTATGTTGACTATAAAGAACCATATGAATATAATTGGGATGAGAGAGTAATGGGTAGACATATGGTAAATATAACTGTATATGCTGCTAACAACAGGGAAAGTAAAGAGATGGAAGTAAGAATATTTAATATCTAACTGGTTTCTTTTGTCTCCTCTTTTACTTCTCCGCTTACCTCTTCTTTTAACTTGTTTTTGTTAGAGGTGCTTTTAAATTCGGTATACCCACATTTTCCGCAGCTGAACCTATCCCTGTGCTCGGCGAGAAATACTCCGGGACCACATTTAGGGCAAGTTTTTCTTAATCTAACAATCTTGTCTCCTTCCACTTTAAAAATTTCTCTCTTGTTCATTCTTTCTTTTCCTCCTCACCTTCTTCACTATCCTTTGTCTCTTCTTCCTTCTTCTCAGCAGTTTCCTCTTTTTTCTCCTGCAGTTCTTCTTTCATCTCTGGCTGCTCAGCCGGCTTTTTTTCCTCGCCTTCTTCAGATTCTCCCTTGGCTTCTCCCTTTTTCTTCTCTTTTGTCTCAATATTTCTTTTTATTATATATTCCGGCTCAATTTTTTTTGCATCATCTAAAGACTTGTACACCTTTGCATAACCAATGCTTTTTTGGGAACCAAAATGTGATCTAATATAGTCAATGATGATATTGCCTGTTTTTTCTTTCAATTTTTTTGCCAGTTCTTCTTTCACAATAGCCCTTGATGGTGTGCCCTCTCCTTCATGTATAACTACAAATCTTATCTCCTTTCTGTAGAGCAGAGGATTCTCCCGTTTTTCTTCTATTTCTATCTCCATTCCATTTTTCACCTCTTCATATTTTTAAGCACGTTTTCCACTTGTTTCTTGTTTTCCATGTTGACTTCAACCAGTGAGATACCTTTATCTGGCATTCCATATATTACTGTTGTGCCAACTGGTGCTAGATATATTGCTGGAAGCGACGCTAGGTCATCTTCACCATCTACTTCTATTCTAACATGTTTTTCTTTTTTCGCCAGTTCATAGGATTTCTCGATAGAAACCCATAGTTCCTTGGATAGAATACCTGGAGGATTTTCCACCTTAAAAACTTTTTCACCTATAGACAGGAGAATATTTTTTTCTTCTCTGCTGCATTCACCTCTTTTTGTTTGAAAATCAACTATGCAGATATTTGGTTTTATACCATATCTATATACTGTCAATGTGACAATGTCCCCAATACTTACTATTAGACCATCTTTTTTTTCTCTTAAAAAATCTATAAATGATTTTTCATCCTGAAAAAACAAGCCAATTTGCCTTCGCATTTCATCTCTTAGATTTTTTGGTAACCTGTACAGTATCTTCATCTAGTCTCATCACTTTTAAAATTAGTTCTATTGTACCTTGAGAGCGTATTTACCAGGTTTTGAGATGTTTATTTTTTTTGCAATTTCGGATCTGGAAGGATCTAATATGATTATCACACCACGCCATCTTTTAGAAGTTGGTGTAGAGCACACTGGACAAGTATCCTTTTCAGTTAAAAGATGGCAGTTTTTGCAAGCGTTTAACTCCTTCATTTCTTCTTACCTTCCTTACTCTTTTTTTTACCCTCTTTACCCTTTTTCTCTTCTTTCTTCTTCCTCTCCTCTTTTACCCACTCATGTGCTCCAAGTGCCTTTTGTCGCATGGTTAAACCTATTTTGCTTTCTCTAGGTGCCACCTCGTTTAAACTCAGTGAGACTATCCTAGCTCTTACAGTATCTCCTACAGCCAGAGATTTTTTGCTTTCTTTTCCAGTGATTCTTCCATTCTCAACATTTATTTCAACATAATCATCCATGATCTGACTCATATGAACAAGGGCATCCATTGCTCCAATATGGCAGAAAATACCAAATTCAACAACCTCACACACAATGCCATCTACTATCTCCTGTAGTTCTGGTTGGAATACCAGGGCATCAAATCTTACTTTCTGATATAACGCACCATCACCATGAATTATTACTCCCTCATCAAGCATTTCAACATTTGTTGTTAACACTATCATTCCATATTCTCTTTTTACTTTTCCCTCAAAGCTTTTTTGAACAATGCTATTAATAACTTTCTCAAGATCTTCTCCAAAATATTGAGGAGGTATTCTCACTGTGTCTTCTATTCTTACTATTTTATACACGGGTTTTCCTCCTTAAAGTTTTTTAGGGGTAAATTAATAGGGTTTATAAACTTTATATTTATAAATTATTAGGTTCAAACTTCATATTTATATGCTTATGAACAATGGTAGAAATACTAGGGAGACTATGGACATTAATTTTATAAGAATGTTCAAAGATGGACCAGATGTATCTTTACATGGGTCACCCACGGTGTCACCAACCACTGCGGCTTTATGAGCAAAACTTCCTTTGCCGCCTAAATTTCCTTCTTCAATGTACTTCTTCGCGTTATCCCATCCTCCACCTGCATTTGCTAAAAATATAGCAAGCAAGAAACCAGTTGCTGTTGCACCTGCAAGTAGGCCAACCAATGCCTCTAGTTTCCATATGCCTATGACAATTGGGACTATGACTGCGAGAGAGGAAGGTAATATCATCTCACGTAATGCTCCTCTAGTAGCTATTCTTATACATTTCTCATAATCAGGTTTACCTTTTCCTTCTAATATCTTGTATTCCTTGAACTGCCTTCTGACCTCGTTCACCATTTTTTCCGCAGTGTTTCCAACTGCTCCCAGAGTAAGTGCAGAGAATATAAACGGCAACATTGCTCCTATAAACAATCCAGCCATTAGATAAGGAGAGGTTAGAGAAATATCCATGTTAGGAGTAAATGTTTGTGCTTTACTTACAAATGTGAATATAAGGGCAAGCGCAGTTATTGCAGCAGATCCAATTGCAAAACCTTTTCCCATCGCAGCTGTGGTATTACCAACCGCGTCAAGTTCTTCTGTTCTTTTTCTAATTTCCTCGCCAAGATTTGCCATTTCAGAAATACCAGCTGCATTATCAGCAACTGGACCATAACAATCTGTAGCCAGTGAAATACCAAGTGTTGATAACATACCTATAGCTGCAAGAGCAATACCGTAGAAATTTGCAAATTGATATGCAAGAACCATTGCAATAGCCGTGGAAATTATAGGTATAAGAGTACTAAGCATACCAACGGATAAACCTTTTAAAATATTTGTCGCTGCTCCAGTTTGAGAAGCCTCTGCAATTTTTCTAGCTGGCAACTTTTGATGTGAGGTAAAGTATTCTGTTGATAAACCTATTATCAGACCATCTATCAAACCAACAAATATTGCATAAAAAGGATTCAAATCTTTCACAAGCAAATATGTTGCAACAAATGCAGCGATTGCAAAGATAATAGCAGCAGCAAACAATCCATTTCTCAAAGCCGTATATGGATTTTTCGCTCTAACAAAAACCATTCCAATCAGAGATGAAAATATACCAATAACAGCGATAAGCAGAGGATAAGTTTGAGAGTAGGCGTACGAGACCAAAGCCCCCAGGCTTATTCCAGAGATTATGGAGTCTACATAGCTTTCAAATAAGTCTGCACCCATGCCTGCAACATCGCCGACGTTATCCCCAACGTTGTCAGCTATCACAGCAGGATTACGAGGATCATCCTCTGGAATGTTTTCTTCTACTTTTCCAACAAGATCAGCTCCTATATCAGCTGACTTTGTATATATCCCACCACCAACTCTTGCAAACAATGCTATACTACTCGCGCCAAAACCAAAACCAAACAATATGTTCGCAGCATCAGCAGCGCCATATATAAAACAGAATATTCCTATTCCAATCACTCCAAGCCCAACTACAGATAACCCCATAACAGCACCAGAGGAGAAAGCAACTCTAAGACCTTTACCCATATCTTTCTTCGAAGCCTCAGCAGTTCTAGCATTTGAGGTTGTCGCGATTCTCATTCCGATATTTCCAGCTGTAGCAGAAAATATTGCACCAACAATGAAAGCAATACTTGTCTGCCATGGGAGACTAGTGTAATAGCTTACAACCAATAACAATATTGTGACCACTACAATAAATACTGAGATCACTTTGTACTCTTCTTTTAGAAATGCTAGAGCCCCATCATGTATAGTTTTTGACAACTCCTGCATTTTTTTATTACCTGGACTTTGCCTCCTTATGATGTATACTAGAGCTGCAGCTACCAATAATGCTATCACTCCACTAGATATAGCTGTTATAGAAAATATATCCATATCCACCACGGCAATTGGAAATAT
>QMST01000068.1 GCA_003649745.1 Thermoplasmata archaeon
ATTGGATGAAAAAGAGATAAAAAATAAAGTTAAAAAATTAGAAAAACTTGGAATGCTTAAAAATAACTATGTTCTTGTTTCCACTAAAGAAAAAAGAAATATAGATAAGCTGATAGATATGATCCGTAAAAATCTTCCTAACCTTGTGAAATTAAGAATTGAGCTACCATTGAACAAGGATTCACAAGGGTTTTTATCAAAGTTATTTGAGATCGCTCTAATATCAGGTGTTAGGTATGATGAAAAAATAAAAATAAAAGCAGAGGTTAACTATAAGATAAAAGATAAGATAGTTTCAAGTGCAAAAAAATTGGGTGGCAAAGTGAAAATTAGCAAAGTTTAAATTTTAGATTCACATTAGGAGGAGACAGAGGCGTTAAAAGAAAAATGAATGATAAGCCAGAGTTTAATATTAAGCAAGTGGTTCTAGCGTTTTCCTTAATAGCTGCTGGTGCCTTGGGGAGATATTTGCTTGTGAGTTTTAATCTACAGCCGTTTCCAAATTTTGAAATTATCACTGTCTTGGTGTTTCTCGCGGCTATGCTTGTTTCACCGGTTTTAGCCATGTTCGTACCTTTGCTTTCTATGGTGTTCAGTGATCTTTTGATTGGCAACCCTATTTTTGTTGGTAATGCGATGAATAGGATTGTATTGTTCACATACTCTGGTTTTTCCATAATTGGACTTATCAGTATATGGTCCCATGATAGAATAGCTAGAAGATTCTCACATTTTAGTTTAAAAAACGCTGGAATTGTTGTCGGCTTAGGTGCAAGTCTTGTACTTCTCTATGATATCTGGACAAACTTTGGATGGTGGTATCTCCTCTACCCACACAATCTAGCCTCTCTAACAACAGTGTATACACTAGGGATACCATTTATGATCTACCACTTGATATCAGGTGTTATTACATTTGCTCTTATTGGCGTGCCTGTAATGCTTTATACAACAAAAAAGACAAACCTTGCCCTACCCAGGTCGTTTAAAATCTCATATAAGCTACCAGCGGTTGCACTAGCTATCTCTCTTATCATACTATCGTTCATGGGAACATCGCTTCAGATGCCTAACAAGAATGAGATATGGCTTGAGAAATCAGATGAAACCAGTGTTAAAATAATAATATATGGCACTGGTTGGACTATTGAGCATAACATAATTGCACAACCTGATGATACAGTGTATTCTCTGCTTCTAAAATGCGCGCATAGATACGGGTTTAACGTAGAATCAACCTACTGGGAGGAGTACAATGCAACATTGATAGATGCGATAAACGGTGAAAAAGGATACTGGATGTACTATATAAACGGGGAGCTAGATTGGACTGCATGTGACAAAAAAACTGTTTCCAACGGCGATGTAATAGAGTGGAAACTCAGCAGTAGCTAACCACTCCTTAGAAACATTTTTATCCTCCTCTTTTATAACCGAGCTTAAAGTATGAAACTAAAACCAGATGCGATACTATTTGACATGGATGGCGTACTAGTTGATTCACTAGATGCATGGTGGCATGCTCTAAACACTTCTCTAAAAACCTTTGGCATCAAGGAGATAAGCAAAGAAGAATTTGTTAAAAGATACTGGGGACATGATCTCTATGACAACCTAGAAAAAATGAACCTAAACATAGAAATAGGTTTAGAATGTAGCAGGATTTATACTCAATACATAGATAAAATCAAAATTTTTCCAGATGCGGAGAAAACCCTGGAAAAACTTGGGGGATACAGAAAAGGGTTAATTACCAATACCCCAAAAGACTCTACCTATCAGATATTAAAAAAATTTGACATTCAAAAATATTTTGACACAATTGTTACAACAGATGATGTTAAAAAAGGAAAACCTGATCCAGAAATCGTGCTAAAAGCATGTAAAAACCTAGGGGTAAACCCAAAAAATGTTGTGTTAGTTGGTGATACATGGAGTGATATAGAAGCTGGTAGAGGCGCAGGATGCACTGTTATAGGATTAAATATTGATGGTGATTTCACTATAAAAAAATTATATGAACTAGTAGAACTAGTTGAGATATGAAAAAAGTTTTTACATAAGAATTAAAAACAGTTTATTATATTCTAATTTTTACTGTAAGAGGGGCTCGTAGTCTAGATGGTTATGACGTCGCCTTGACGAGGCGGAGGTCGAGGGTTCAAATCCCTCCGAGCCCATTTATTTTTCTTTTTATAGCTATACCTCGCCTTTTCAGTTCTTCAAACATAATATCTGGCGGTACAACCTTTTCCGGTGTTAGAACACCCCTGTCTACAATATCCTCTTTTTCTATCATTTGAGCTATTATAGAAGTTGGGTACCCTGTTGTGCGCATCATCGCAGTTGTTTTGTTTTTTTCATCATAATAATCAATCATGGTATACTCCACCTTATGCTTTTCTCCATTTAGCACACCCTCACCTAAAACCTTAAGCAGGACAACATCTGGCTCATTTCTGGGTAGATTTTCTAACAAGATTTTAGCAAGAAAATCCATTGGTGCTATAGGTTTTCCTTTTATGTTTATTTTTTCTTTTTTGGTTAATCCTAGATCCACTAGTAGTTTAAATTTCTCACAATGCCCTGGATAACGTATTGTTTTGTAATCCAGATAACCAATTTTATCCTTATATATATAGGGAAGAGTTGAACAACCACCAGAGGTAAGAAATGCCTCCATTTTCCCGAAGGGTCTAGAAAACCTTATTGTCTCAAGTTCTGTTAACGATTTTTTCCTTAGAATTCTCCCATGGTCAAGGACTATGGCATCTTCAACATACTCATTTATCAACCCATATGGAGAAAAAACAATCTGGTAATTCAAAGGTGGTTTTGGATAAAGCGGCAACCCTCCAACCCTTATTTTAACATAATCAACATACTCCATCTTTTCAACAATATCCCTAGTTATAACAGATGTTAAACCTGGTGCAAGACCGCAATCAGGTATAACTATAACATTTTTGTTCTCAGCTTTTTTAGACAAAGCAATTTCTTTTTTAACAATATCATTGTTCCCCCCTAGATCTAGGAAATGTGTTTTCGTCATTATAGAGATCTTAGCAAGCCTATAATTAAACATATAAGGAAGAGCAGAAACTGCTATATTATGATCCATCAGAATTTTTTTGATCTTCTCAGTTTTTGTTACATCAATATTTAAAGGTTTTATTCTTGGATCTGAGATAAACTGATCAATCATGGCGACCGCCTTAGCATCTCTGTCAACAATGGTGATAGCATCAAAATCTGAATAATGAGATAGATCATAGGCTATTGCTTTTCCCATCATCCCAGCGCCAAATATTAGAATATTCATCTACACCTTTCCCTCACATATTTTTGGAGTAGAATTCTAAGTTAATTTCAATAATTATATTAAAAAATAAAAAAAAGAGAGATAGTCTCTAGGTTTTTACACTATCTATTCGTATCCACCGATTTTAAGTGTTGGATCTCCCAGGAGAACCCATTCTTCAACTGTTTTTCTATCAATCTGGTCTTTATTGCATGGGAAGGTGTTAACATAGTCTGTTACCGTCTGACCCCATGTTTCACCTAGTATTTCTTTACCCTGCTCACCGTATACTTGGAAGAAATGAGATTCTATCCATCCACCCAAGCCTTCTATGCAGTCTGGTATGTCATTGTCATTAGAATCTCCAAGGAGACCATAACCCAACCCTGTATTACCAATTGTGGCTATTGATCCTCCCCTGAGATTTCTGGTTAGCCACCAGCTCCAGCATTCAGGTGTTGGCCCATATGTCCACTCGTTTTTTAACCAGTCAAAGGTGCTAACGTTGAACTCGCTGTTGTGACATCCACCTACTATGCAAACCGGTAGTTTTTCTCCATTGGAAAGTTTTGGCATGTCGTATACCATTAGACCATTTACCCACTCATGGCTTCCTGGTGCATGTGATGCCCATGCTGTCGGACTACCATGACCTGCAAAATATAAGAAACCAGATCCTTGGCTTATAGTGTTGATTACATCATCGGGACCAGTGAATGTTCCTTCAGATGTATAGAGTTTTACAGCCTCAAACTTGTCAGATACGTATTGATATCCATGCCAAGTCTCTATTTCTCCCTCATAGTATCTTGTTGTGTCGTAATCATCTGGAAATGTGTCACCAGCTACTAATATTATCTTGTTAAACCAGCTTGGATCAGCCTTTTTGCTTTCATAGTTGATAATCTTGTCAACCATTATCTTAACTTCGAACTTGTTTCTACAGGCTAGTCTACCAACATACACATCTGGGTAGAGATCCAGTATGTCTTTTTTGAAGGATTTCCATTCAGCAAAAACACCATCACCATTAGAATCCCAGTCATCAAACACTGCTTTACCATTCTCATATTTGTAGATATCTGCA
>QMST01000069.1 GCA_003649745.1 Thermoplasmata archaeon
TCTTTCCTGAGATCATCGCCTTCTTCAACGCATATACTATCCCCCCGTTTTTTATCTTGAACACGATGGAAGAGGAAACAGAGAAATTTCATGATGCTGGATCTCAGGTATGAGCCCCTCGGATGTCATATATAAGAACACCATTTTTTGTATCCTCTATTACCTCATCCTTGCTATGTTTCTCTTTTGCGTCTATGATAATGTTTCTCGCGGAAATTACTGGTAAGCTTTTAAAGCTTCCAACTCTGACACCGTTAGAGGTACTTTTTTTGCTGTATCTACATGCTGTTTTTTGATCATATAGATAGTTTCTAAGCACCCCGTCTTCTACTAGTACTGTTTTTTTAGAAGGCATAAGCTCATCATCTGTTGGTGAGGAGTTTAGCCCTCCCTCCATCAAAGGGTTGTCATATATTGTGAGATTATTGTCAACCACAACCTCACCCAACTTGTTTGAAAACATTGTTGCATTTCTATGGGCTTTGTCCGCATATAATGCAGGTATAATGGTTCCCTCGATTAATGAGATAAAAGCATATGGCATAAATATAGCTGTTACTTTTCCACTTTCAGCCTCTTTTGATCCTTGCATGTCTTTTGCTAATTTAGCAGCTTTCTCTCCCACAATAACGGGGTTGATATTATCTAATGTTTTTGATTCTACTATTTCAAACCCTGATGTAGCCTCTTGTCTCTTAAGCAATGTTGAAATACCAAATGATAGAAAGGTAGATTTGTTTTCAATAAAATAACCATTGGTGTTAGCAATTATTGTGATAGTCTCTCCAATACTTAGACCTCCGCCAGATACGGTTATATCTTTGTCAATCTCATGTGCTGCATTTATCGCCTGAGACATCAGATTTAGGCATTCATCTGGCTCAGCCATGGATATTTTTTTATCATAAGTCATGGGTATGTATTTTATAGTTGGTTTGTCTAATGGGAGAGAAAGGTTTTCGTATCTCTCAGATAGCTTGGATAGTTTAACTGCTTTTTCTATTATAAATTCAATCTTTTTTTTATCTTTTATATTGGTCACATAGGCGAATCCTATTTTTTTATTTTTTATTACTCTGATTCCTAGCCCGTTTTCTTTATGACCGCTAACAGATCCTATGTGGTCTTTTTCTATTGAAAAATTTAGACTCTTATCAACTGCTATAAAAACATCTGCCTCATCTACACCTTTTTGCAATGCAGTATTTAATACATGATCACAAAGGTGTTGATAGTTTTCTATTGTTTCTCTTTCATTAGACATTTAAATTGTTCAAAATAAGTGAAGAGGAGTTTTTACTAAAAAGTTTTCTAAAAATGAGATAGTTTAATTACATAAAAATTGTATTACTGATAAAATTTGAGAGGTGAATGTACTCATTTGGATAAGAGCAGTCTGATTTCGATGTTAAAAGAATGTGGAGCTATACAGTTTGGCCATTTTGTTTTAACATCTGGTGCAACAAGTAATTACTATATTGATATTAAAAAGGCTAGTACCAATCCTAAGATACTGAGGGTTTTTGCTAAACTTGTTGCCAAACATGCTGAGGGATATGATGTTGTAGCGGGTATTGAGCTGGGTGCAGTACCATTGGCAGTTGCAGTTTCTCTAGAGGTGAATAAGCCCTTTGTTATTGTTAGGAAAGAAAAAAAAGAACATGGAACTGGTAAACTACTTGAGGGACCTGATATATCACATAAGAAGGTGCTTCTGGTGGAGGATGTCACAACAACAGGTGGATCAGTTGTAAAAGCGATAAAATGTCTTCGTGAAAACAATGCAATGGTAGATAAGGTTGTTACAGTTGTTGATCGTCTAAGTGGTGCAAAAGAAAAGCTGAGGGAGATGAGGGTAGAGCTTATCTCATTATTGGATGTGAACGATATTTTAAAAAAAGATAATGATTTTTAAGGCAATAAGATATATTGTTTATTCCCTTGGAAACAGTTGATATCTTTATCATAGTTGAGGGAGGCAAGGTTAGATGGAAAAGATTTTAGTTGTAGGTGGCGGTGCTAGAGAGCATGCTATTTGTGAGGCAGTGTGTAGAAGTGAAAATGTTGAGCTTTATTCTATTATGCATAATTTAAACCCTGGCATTGAGAGGTTATCTATAGATTATCTTCTAGCGGATGAGACTAATGTAGAAGAAGTTGTTGGTTATGCTGTTGATAAAAAAATTGATCTTGTAATAGTTGGACCAGAGGCTCCTCTTGAGGCAGGGTTAGTGGATGCACTTGAGAAAAAAGGTGTCAAATCTTCTTCACCATCTAAAAAAGCTGCTATGGTTGAGACTAGTAAGGAATGGATGCGGGGTTTGATGAAAAAATATAAAATACCAGGTTCTGTGGAGTATGGATGTTTCAGCAGGGTAAGAGATGCAAAGAGGTTTATAGAGAACCTCGGTGGCAATGTTGCGGTGAAACCAGTTGGTTTAACCGGTGGGAAAGGCGTCAGGGTTGCAGGTGATCATTTCAGGGGTGTAGAGGGAGCAGTTAGTTATGCAAGGGAAGTGATAGAGAATAAAATCGGTGGTGTCGCAAAAGTTGTAATAGAGGAGAAGTTAGAGGGAGAAGAGTTTACCTTGCAGGCTTTTTCTGATGGAAAAATGATCATCCCTCTACCAGCAGTGCAGGATCATAAGAGACTATTGCCGGGTGATAGAGGACCAAACACTGGTGGCATGGGATCCTACTCTTGTAAAGATGGTTTACTGCCTTTTATGAACAAGGATGACTATGAAAACGCCTCGGTTATACTTCAAAAAATAGTTGAATCTTTGAGAAAAGAGGGCTGCGAGTACAAAGGTGTCATATATGGACAGTTTATGTTAACTGCAGATGGTCCAAAGGTGGTGGAGATCAATGCTAGATTTGGTGACCCTGAGAACATGAACATCCTACCATTATTGGAGAGTGACTATGTTGAAATATGTCATGCGATGGTGGAGGGCACTCTGAGCAGACAGCGAATAAGGATAAAGAATAAAGCTACTGTTTGTAAATATGTTGTGCCAGAGGGATATGGAGTAAAAAGCATAACAGATAGTAGGATAGAGGTGGATGAGAAAGGCATAGAAGAAACTGGTGCAAAACTCTTTTACGCATCAGTAAATAAAAAAGGTAAAACTATTTATACGACAAGTTCTAGATCCCTTGCAGTAGTAGGTATCTCCGATGATCTCTATGATGCAGAGAGGATATGTGAACAGGGTTTGAAACATGTTAAGGGTGAGCATATTTTTATTAGACATGATATCGGCAGTAGGGAGCTAATCGAGAAGAGAATCAGACATATGGAGTTAATCAGAAAAACTGTTTTAGGTGCCAAAGTGGATGAGTAAGGAAAACATTTTTGTATACTTTGTAGGAACAGCTGGCTCTGGGAAATCCACGCTTGCAGCTACTTTCCAAGAATGGTTTAACCGAAGAGGTTTAGACTGCATTATTGTAAACCTTGACCCTGGCACTGAGAGTCTGCCATATTCTGCAGATGTGGATGTTAGAGATTGGATTTCATTGAAAGAGATTATGAAGGAATATGGTCTGGGGCCAAATGGTGCTCAGATCGCATGTGCAGACATGCTGGCTTTGAACACTGGTGACATAAAAACCTCGATAGAGGGTTTCAAAACAGATTATGTACTCCTTGATACCCCTGGTCAGCTGGAGTTGTTTGTTTTCAGAGAAGCTGGTAAGTACATGGTTGATCATTTAAACAGAAAAAGGTCTGTCTTAGTCTATCTACTTGACCCTCTTCTTGCAAAAGAACCATCTGGTTTCATCTCACAACTTCTGTTATCTGTTAGCACCCATTTCAGACTAGGTGTTCCACAGATAAATGTGTTGAGCAAAGCTGATCTACTTACTAGGGAGCAAGTAGAAAGAATTGAAAAATGGTCAAAGGATTCATCTACACTCTATGAGGATATTCAAAAAGAGGAGGCTACCATCTATCGTGAGCTTAGCGAGAATCTATTCAAGCTGTTAGATGAGTTCGGAGGGTATATACATTTTATTACAACAAGCAGTGAGACACTTCTTGGTATGGAGGATCTTTACACTATTATACAGATGGAGTTCGAAGGTGGAGAGGATCTGCTAAGCGATTAAAAAATTCTATTTTATCTTAACATTTTTCTTATCCCTGGTTAGCAATATTACTCTTGAATCTTCTCTTTCACCATAGATTTCATAACCAAGATGTTCTGCTAATCTCCTGCCAAATTCTTTGATTTTATTATGAGCGGGCATGTTTTTGATGGTTAATCTGTTTCTTGATGAACCCACTAGTACAAATCCTTTTGGCTCTATAAACCAGGGCTCTGCTTTTTCATCAAGTTTTGCA
>QMST01000070.1 GCA_003649745.1 Thermoplasmata archaeon
CATCCAGTTTGGTATGTTAAACTGTTTTTCAAATGTTGTAAGCATTGGCGAGAATGCAAACCAGTTTGCACCATATGCAAAGATTAGAAGCCATAGTAAAACAACTACCATCCATCGATACCTATACAGTTTGTACTCCATTATCTTAAACCACCTCGAAAAGGGTATTGCTAAAACATTATTAAAACTAGCGGAATTAACCAAGTCTTTTTAATATTTCTTCTGCAGCTTTTTTCCCAGATAAGAGCATCCCGCCAAATATTGGACCCATCCTTGGTGCTCCATATACTGCATTTGCTGCCATTCCTGCTACAAACAAACCAGGATATACCTCTCTAGTGTTTTCAACAACAGTTTTTTCACCGATTTCTGCACACATCGATTTTTCCTCTTCTATTTTACCAGATGGCGTGTTCAGTCTACCTACTTTTTTTTGTACAATTTTGCATACTTCTGCGGCATGTCCTGTGGCATCTATACAATATTTTGCTCTTATAGATAATGGATCAACATGTAAACCAGCGATTTCAACAGCGCTCCAGTTTATAACAAAACCATTGATTTTATTATTTCTTATCAGGACATCCTCTACAGATATAGCATTGAATATTTTTGCTCCAGCATCTATTGTAGCCGTGCAAATTTTTGAACAAGCCTCTACAGAATCAGCACTATAATATCCTTCTTCAGCTTTGTCTAATTTCACATTGATTTCCTCTAATATCTTTTTAGACTCCTCCTGAACAATTATTATAGGAAACGTCATCCCTCCACCCCACATGCCCCCTCCAGGTGAAAGCTTTCTTTCAAAAACCACTACTTTCTTATCATGTTTTGCTAAATATTTTGCTGCTATCATACCTGCTGGTCCTGCCCCTGCTACAGCCACGTCCACCTCGAAATAGTTGCTAAAGTCTTTTGAAAACCTTTCGAATATTTTTTTTGTAACGATTATATCATCTATCATTTTATCCTCCGCCTCCAATGTAAAATGTGGATATAAGGTTTAATAATTTAAAGGTTATTAAAAAATGCTTTTAATCTAAAAATTGCTTTTTGATAAATAAAATGGTTCTGATAAGAAGATTTGAACCAAGGGATCTAGATCAGGTTTTGCAGATAGTTTTTGAAACCTTTCCAGAGAGGTATAATCCAAATGTTTTTATAAACCTACATCAGGTTTATCCTGATTGTTTCTTAGTTGCTGAAATAATTCCAGCTAAAATAGCTGGGTTTTTGCTGGGTGCTAAAACCAATGTGGACTCAGTCAGGATACTATTGTTTGCAGTGAAGAGGGAGTATAGGAGAAAAGGCATTGGCTCCAAAATGTTAAAAAGGTTTATCAGAGAGATGTTGTTACAAAATATCAAAAAAATAGAGCTTGAGGTTAGAAGAGATAACAAGTTGGCTTTGAATTTTTATAAAAAACATGGTTTCAATATAGTAGATATAATACCAAGTTTTTATCAGGATAAACAGAGTGCTTATGTGCTGAGGAAGATACTTTAATCTCTCTTCATTTTTACTTGTTCTTTTTGCCTGTTTGTTTTGAATCTCTCAGCCATTTGTCCCAGTCTGGATGACACTTTGCCGAAGCTTGAGTACTCATCACTGGCTAGAAACGCTGCTATCTCTTTACCTAGTGTGAAAATAGCTAGTTTATGCTCTCTCTTGGATTTATATATTTGGTATGGGGTGATATTTAGTTTTTCATATTCTAAAAACGCACATCCATCATTCCCATATATTTGTTCTAAATAGGTTTTTATTTGCAGGAGAAGCGTATGTAATTGTATAAGCTCGTCTTTTTGCATTTACATCGCCATGAAATACATAAATGGTTTTTATTTTTTTCTGCTAAGTATTTTATATGAGAGTTAATTTTGTAATTATAAAATCTCCTATTTTAATATTTTGTAAAAGGAATATATTTTATAATTTTCTCTGTTATTTTAATCCTTATTGGAGATCTTCCTTTGTGTAGATTTTTATTGTTGTTGGTATCTTGGTCACGTTTCCTAGTTTCATGCCCACTATGGTTTGTACATTTTGTTCATTTGCTATGTCTATTAGTCTCTGTGTGATAACACCGTCGAAGATGATGGTTGATACGTTTTTGCTTTTCTTTAGTTTGTCTGTTAGCTCTCGAACTGGTATTTTTCTTAGTTCTTTACCTTGTCTGTCTAGTAATACAGCTTTGAGTGAGCCTGATAGGTCTTTGAGTATTTTCTTGCAGTTTTCAATGTTTTCTGGTAGAGTGAATTCTTCTTTGTGATGTAGTTCTCCTTGTGTTTCATTTGTTTTTTTCTCTTCTTTTTTAAGTTCTATACCATACATTTCTGCATATTGTTCTGCTGGTATCTTGTTTTTTAAGGCTTTCATTATGAGTTTTTGCGGTATTTCTTCTACTTCTCTTGTTGGTGGTGCTCTGGCAACAAAGTCTATCTCTGCTACTTGTAATAATTCTTTTAATATTAGTTCGCCTCCTCTATCTCCATCTACAAATGCAGTGGTTATTTTTTCTTTTGAGAGGTCTATTATAGTTTTTTTTGGTATGTTTGTTCCTCCTACTGCTATCACATTTTTAATTCCATATTTTAACAGGTTGAGTACATCTCTTCTCCCTTCGACTATTATGATAGAATCACTGGAGTCTATGTTTGGTCCTGCTGGGCAGCGATCTGGTCCATAGTATTCTATTTCTTCTACGTTTAGAGCTTGTCTAACATTGTCTGATATGCTGGCTCCTTCTATTTTGCTCTCTTCTAGTATTTTGCCAAGTAGTTCTCTTGCTCTTTCTACTATTTTTTTTCTTTTGGCGACTCTAACATCTTCGATTTCATCTATTGTTATCTTTGCCTTACAGGGTCCTACTCGGTCTATGCTTTCTAAGGCTGCTGCTAAAATAGCTGTGTCAACCTTGTCTGTTGATGTGGGTATCAATATTGTTCCTTCGCTTTTTCCATTTCTTGCTTCTATTTCTACTTCTATTCTACCTACTCTGGCTGATCTCTGTAATTCTCTAAGGTCTAGTTCGTCGCCTAATAATCCTTCTGTTTGACCAAATATAGCTCCGACTACGTCAGATTTTTCTACAATACCCTCTGCTTTGATATGGGCTTTTATCATATACTTGGTAGTTGAAGGATCTAATACTATGCTCATCTAAATCTTTTCACCTCTTTTTTAAGCATTTTTTGAAAAATAGCACATTCTCATTTTCATTGCTATAGTATCTAACCCAGGATAGTTTGACTATCTTATGAAATTAAGTGATCCTAAATTCTGATAGCATCAAATGTGCTATTTTTCGTTTTTAATTAAGACTTACATGATATTTAAATGTTGTGATTATGGAGATGATTTTTTTCACAAAAGATTAAAAAGTGTTTAGTGAAATATCAGATAAAATGGCAAATGATAAAATTTTTATTGGTGTAGCCTGGCCATATGCAAATGGTTCTTTACATTTAGGTCACATAGCTGGTTGTTACCTGCCAGCAGATATTTTTGCAAGATTTAATAGAATGATTGGAAAAAGGGTGTTAATGGTTTCTGGAAGTGATGAGCATGGGACGCCAATCACGGTAACTGCAGAGAAAGAAAATGCGACACCACAGGAGATAGTAGACAGGTATCATAAGGAGCACAGGGAAAACATGCAGCAGCTTGGTATCTCTTTTGATTTGTTTACTAGAACCACTACTGAGAATCACGGTAAGATAGTAAAGGATGTGTTTTTAACACTCTATAAGAAGGGATATATTTATAGTAGGGAGATAGAGGCTTTTTACTGTGAAAATTGCAAGCGGTTTTTACCAGATAGATATTTGGAAGGTACTTGTCCCTATTGTGGAAATCCAAATGCTAGAGGGGATCAATGTGATGAATGTGGTAGGCTAATAGATGTTAAGGATTTAAAGAATGTGAGATGCAGGATATGTGGTGGCACTCCAGTTCTCAAAAAAACAACTCATCTGTTTTTTGCTCTTAGCAAGTTTGAGGATAGATTAAAAAAGTGGATTAGTGGAAAAACATTTTGGAGGGCAAGTGTTCTAAGTTTTACTAGAAATTGGTTGGAAAGTGGGTTAATAGATAGAGCAATAACTAGGGATATAAACTGGGGGGTAGAGGTACCAATAAAAGGATTTGAGGATAAGAGGATATATGTATGGTTTGATGCAGTTATTGGTTACCTTTCTGCAAGCATAGAATGGTCAAATAAGATAGGAAAACCAGGTGAGTGGGAGGAATGGTGGAGGGATAAGTATGCCAGGCATTATTATTTCTTAGCAAAGGACAATATACCGTTTCACACTATAATATGGCCTTCTATACTAATG
>QMST01000071.1 GCA_003649745.1 Thermoplasmata archaeon
GTTAGGAAGTGATAGCCACACTCCAACAGCAGGTGGAATAGGCTCTTTGGCAATAGGTGCTGGTGGGTTAAATGTCGCCTGTGCAATGGCAGGTGAACCATTTTATTTAAAATGCCCTAAGGTGGTTGGAGTAAAACTTACAGGAGAGCTGCCTCCATGGGTTTCTGCAAAGGATATAATTCTCGAACTTCTAAGAAGAGTAGATGTCAAAGGTGGTGTAGGTAAGGTATTTGAATATTTTGGTCCAGGTGTAAAAACATTGACTGTTCCAGAGAGAGCTACTATCACAAATATGGGTACAGAGACAGGTGCAACAACTAGTATATTCCCAAGTGATGAAAAAACTAGAGAGTGGCTAAGAGCACAGGGAAGAGAAGATCAATGGATAGAACTTACTTCAGATGGAGAGTATGATGAAGTGATAGAGATAGACCTAGGTGAACTAGAACCATTGGTTGCACTTCCACATAGTCCTGGAAATGTAAAACCAGTTAGTGAGATCGCTGGTATGGAAGTGCAACAAGTTGCTATAGGCTCTTGTACAAACTCTTCACTTAGGGATCTAAAAATGGTCGCTCAGATTCTTAAAGATCAGACAATCACACCAAACTTGTCTCTACTTGTTAACCCAGGTTCTCGTCAAGTGGTTGCTCATTTAGTAGAGAGTGGAGAATATAATTATTTGGTAAAAGCTGGTGCTAGAATACTTGAAAATGCTTGTGGACCATGTATAGGCATGGGTGGCGCCCCTCCATCTAGCTCTGCAAGTATTAGAACATATAATCGTAACTTTGAGGGTAGAAGTGGTACAAAAAGCGCAGGGGTTTATCTTGTTAGCCCTGAAACAGCAGCAGTTACTGCAATAAAAGGTGTATTAACAGATCCAAGAGAGATGGGAGAACCTCCAAAGATAAAACTTCCAGATAAGTTTATAATCAATGATAACATGATAATACCTCCTCTACCACAGGAAAAAGCAGCAAAGGTTGAGATTATAAGAGGACCTAACATAAAACCTTTACCAGACTTCCCGCCGATGCCAGATAAACTCGAAGGAGAAATCCTTATCAAGGTTGAGGACAACATCACTACAGATCATATAATGCCCGCTGGGGCAAAGATTCTGCCACTTAGAAGCAACATACCTGAGATTTCCAAATATGTTTTTTCCAGAGTTGATGAGAGGTTTCATGATAGAGCTATTGAGAAGAAAGGAGGTTTCATAGTGGGCGGTGAAAACTATGGGCAAGGCTCAAGTAGGGAACACGCGGCAATAGCACCAAAATATCTAGGTATAAAAGCAGTGATAGCAAAATCTTTTGCAAGAATACATTCTGAGAACCTGGTAAACTTTGGAATAGTTCCCCTGACATTCAGAGATAAAAGCGATTATGATAAGGTGGAACAAGGAGACAAACTGGAGATAAATATAGGTGATTTTAAGGGGGAAATAACAATGAAAAATATTACAAAAAACATTTCTATACCACTTACACATAGTCTAAGTGAATTAGATATAAAAATATTGAGAAAGGGAGGCAGATTACCATTTTTAAGGAGGTAATAAAATGGCACAGAGAGGAATAAGAGAATATGATGCAAAAAAAATGCTAGCAAAATACTGGACTGAATATATAAGCAAGGATTTCACCTACCCTGGAAAACTTGTATTAGTTGATCCCGATACAGATTTAGATAAGCTTCCAAAGGAACATCCTTGGCTTGAAAAAGAGAAATTAGTAGCCAAACCAGATCAATTGTTTGGCAAGAGAGGAAAACATGGTCTGATCAAGTTGAATGCCAGCTATGATGAGATAAAAAAATGGATAAAGGAGAAGATGAACAAAGAAATAACTATTAGCGGCATTACTGATAAACTGACACATTTCCTCATAGAACCATTTGTGCCACATAAAAATGAATATTATGTAGCAATCAAAAGCAATAGAGAGGGAGACACTATTTACTTCAGTAACCATGGAGGAGTAGATATAGAGTCTGTATGGGATACAGTTGCAGAGATCCAAGTAGACATAGATGAGGATATAAACAGGTTAGATATAGGATCAAAACTACCAAAAGACACTCCAGAGGGAAATAAAAAGATTATAGCAGATTTTATAAGAGGCTTATTCAAGTTCTATGCAGACCTCCACTACGCATATCTAGAAATCAACCCGTTTATCATAGAGAGCAACCAAATTATCCCTCTTGACCTGGTAGCTAGGTTGGATGATACAGCAGCATTTGAAGTCCAATCAAAATGGGGCGATATAGAGTTCCCAGCACCATTTGGAAGAAAATTAACAAAAGAGGAGCAGTATATAAAAGAGTTAGATGAAAAGACAGGGGCATCATTAAAACTTACTATTCTCAACCCCAAGGGTAGAATATGGACAATGGTCGCAGGTGGTGGCGCTAGTGTTATCTATGCGGATACAATAGTTGATCTTGGATTCAAAGATGAACTTGCAAACTATGGTGAATACAGTGGAAACCCAAGTACAGAGTTTACCTATGAATATGCTAAAACCATTCTTGATCTAATGACACGTGAAAAAGCACCTAAAAACAAGCCAAAAATACTGATTATAGGAGGGGGCATAGCAAATTTCACAGATGTTGCAAAAACATTTACTGGTATAATAATGGCGTTAAGAGAGTACAAAAAGAAACTGCAGGAAACAAATGTAAAAATCTATGTGAGAAGAGGAGGTCCAAATTACCAAGAGGGTTTACGTCTCATGAGAGAACTAGGTAAAGAGCTGGGGGTACCAATTGAGGTATATGGCCCTGAAACACATATGACCAGAATCGTATCCATGGCCCTAAAAGGAGGGAGTTAATAAAATGACAAAAAAACCAGATTACATATTATTTGATAGAGAAACCAAGGCAATTGTTTTCGGGTATCAGCAGAATGCTATTCAAAGAATGCTTGATTTTGACTATGTTAGCAGAAGAGATGAACCATCTGTAGCCTGCATAGTAAACCCAACAAGAGATGGCTATCATAAATGCTTCTGGGGATCAAAAGAGATACTGATACCAATGTACAGGACAATAAAAGAAGCAGTTGAGAACCATCCAGATGCTGATGTAATGGTAAATTTTGCATCCTTCAGATCAGCGTATCCTACAACAAAAGAAGCTTTAGAAACCGATACAATCAGAACAATCGCTGTTATAGCAGAGGGCGTGCCTGAGAGAAGAACCAGAGAGTTGATAAAGATTGCAAAGCAGAAAAAGAAATGGATCATTGGACCAGCAACTGTTGGAGGAATTGCTGCCGGTGCCTTTAGAATAGGAAACACAGGTGGTGCACTTGACAATATTATTGCATGTCGATTACATCGCCCTGGTAGCGTAGCATATGTATCTAAATCCGGTGGTCTTTCTAATGAACTTAACAACATAATAGCTCGCAACACTGATGGCGTATATGAGGGCATAGCAATCGGTGGTGATTGCTACCCAGGGTCAACATTTATTGATCATATCATGCGATATGAAAAAAACCCAGAGATAAAAATGATAGTAATGCTAGGTGAGGTTGGCGGAACAGATGAATATGATGTAGTAGATGCCCTGAAAGCAGGAAAGATAACAAAACCATTAGTAGCATGGTGCATCGGAACATGTGCAAAAGCATTTCCAGGAGAGGTTCAGTTTGGTCATGCAGGTGCAAGAGCTGGGGCAGAGAGAGAAACAGCAGATGCCAAAAACAAAACACTCAGAGAAGCAGGAGCTATAGTTCCAAACTCGTTTGAAGAATTTGACAAAAAGACAAAAGAGACATTTGATAAACTGGTTAAATCAGGCAAAGTTAAACCAAAACCAGATGTTGAACCACCCAGGTTACCAATGGATTATAAAGTGGCTTTGAAAGAAGGCATAATAAGAAAACCAACAGAGTTTATATGTACAATCTCAGATGATAGAGGCGAAGAACTGAGATACTGCGGAGTCCCAATAAGCAAGGTGATAGAGGAGAAATATGGTCTAGGTGGAGTTATTGGACTACTCTGGTTCAAAAAGAAACTTCCTAAATGGGCCACTGATTTCCTAGAAATGGTAATACTAATCACAGCAGATCATGGACCAGCAGTAAGCGGAGCCCACAATGCTATAGTAGCAGCAAGAGCAGGAAAAGACCTGGTATCATCTTTAGCCAGTGGTCTCCTAACTATTGGACCACGTTTTGGTGGAGCAGTTCAGGGATCAGCAGAGCACTTCACAGCATACCTGTACCAGGGGGCAACACCAGAGTTTATGGTTAAAGACATGAAAAGTAAAAACATCAATATACAGGGCATAGGACATAGA
>QMST01000072.1 GCA_003649745.1 Thermoplasmata archaeon
AGATTGTGATTATAATTTTATGCAACTGCAGGAAATAAAGGAAGTTATCGCATCGCAGAGAGAAGAAATAGAGGAAAAATTTGAAAAAACGAAAATAATAGAAAGAGAGATTGATAAAGAGAGGTTGAAAGGTTTTTTAAAATCTCCAAATATCCTTGCTATCTTGGGTGTGAGGAGATGTGGTAAATCAACACTTTCGTTACAATTGTTAAGGAATGAAGAGTATGGATATATAAATTTCGATGATGAAAGAATCATGGATTTTAATGTGAAAGATTTTGATAAAGCGATGGAGGCATTCTATGAACTTTATGGGAAGATAGAAAATATAATACTTGATGAACCTCACAATATTCGAGGATGGGAGCTGTTTGTTAATCGATTACGAAGGACAAAGAAAGTTATCGTTACTGGAAGCAATTCTAAAATGCTTTCTGGAGAACTTGCAACCCATCTGACAGGAAGGCATATAGATTTTACCTTATATCCATTTAGTTTTAGAGAATTTCTCACATACAACGATTTTGAGATTGGAGATTATATCACAACAGCAAAGATGGGTTTGATAAAGAATCTACTGAGAGATTATTTCTCCCAGGGTGGTTTTCCAGAGAGATATATCTTAGGAAAGGAGATGCTGGTGAACATCTATTTTGATATAGTGGAGAAGGATATAATTAGGAGAATTAAAATAAAGAAGAAGGTGGCATTCAAAGAGATGGTAAAATATCTTGTTTCCAATTTTTCTTCAGAAATCACGTTTTCAAAACTCAAAAATGTTTTGGATATAAAGGATCAGCACACGATAAAAAATTGGATAGATGGACTGGAGCAGGCTTATCTGATAAAGATGATAGAAAGATTCTCTCCGAAACTGAAAGAGAGCATGATTGCACCTAGAAAGGTTTACTGTATCGATACAGGTATTATAGGGGTTATTTCTTTTCGACTCAGTGAAAATATTGGAAGGGTTATGGAAAATATAGTAGCTATAGAACTTCTGAGAAGGAAAAGTTACTGGTATCCAGGTATGGAAATCTTTTACTGGAAAGATTATCAGGGAAAGGAGGTTGATTTTCTCGTTAAGGAAGGGGTATCGGTGAAGGAGCTTATACAGGTTACCTATGCCTCTGGTAGGGATGAGATAGAGAGGAGAGAAATAAAATCATTGGTTAAGGCAAGCGATGAACTAAAATGTAAGAATCTAAAGATTATAACATGGGACTATGAAGATGAGCTGAAGGTAGATAACAAAACAATAAGATGTGTGCCCCTGTGGAGATGGTTATTAACTGTGTAGGTATCCCTGCAAATTTTTGCAATCGCTTCCTTATCAGTATATCATCTTTTGCAGGATTTTTCTTGTTTTTGATAAAGCTTTTTTGGATATGGGTGGAGTTTTTCAAGGCATAGCATATTTTCACATCATAAGCTTAACGTTTTTGTTAATTTTTTGAAGTATATGATGTTTTTATTGGGCCAGGAGCAATAGCAAATAACGAGATAAAACCAGAGGCAAGAATAATGTAAATATATATTATATATAAGGCATCCTTCAGATATTCATATCACAAAAATTAACATCTTTGCTATCCCAAAACCTTGCAGTATGTAAATTGCTTCTATCAGAGAGCTTTAGAGAAATTATAATTCTCTTAGGTTTTTGATATTCATTTTTGACCAGTTCTCTATAGTCTTTCTAACTATCTGAAATTTAGGAACAACAGTAATCAACTGCCTTAGCTCATGATCCCATATTTTCTTCTTCTTTTCTACAGATTCAAAGAACTCTTTCACACTAAATTTCTTGTTATAATATGAGAGTTTTTTATCTATCAAGTTAACATCTACTTCTGTTTTTTTCCTTATAAGAAAATAAAGATCATATAGATCTCTTGCTCTATCTCTAGTCATTATAGCTCTTATCTTTTCTGCCATTATCTCTGATGGATCCATCACGGATGTAATATAAGGTGGGAGATCCCTATACATTGGAACAACTTCATTCCTAACAGGTGCCAAAGAAACGTCTTTCCTTTTACTTACCTCGATCCTAATATATGAAAGGCTTTTCTCTGTTCCATCGTATAGAGGACCCTTTGACCTAATCTGATAAACTGTAGATACTTCATCTTCCTTAGATTTCTTATTCTCAGATTCGCATCCAAATAGAGTCATGCCCCTTATAGTCTTATTAAGTATCTTTCCGATGGAGATATCTTTTATAAGAGTGAAATCCAGATCTTCACTGAAACGATTCAAACCATAACATTTCTGAAGAGCAGTGCCACCTTTAAACAACAGCTCATTACTTATCATCTTATAGAGGTTAATTAGAAATATGTGTTGTATGTAATCTTTTTCTATCTGACCGAGACTAAAACCGAGTATGTCCCTATATTCTATGATCTCTTTTCTCGTTAACATTCATAAATCCTCATTCAGTTCCAACATCCATTTTCTATCGCGTCTACCAGATGGAGGTAAAGATGGATTCAGTAGATCATATCTCTTGTTTAGATGTCTCTCTAGCTTATCATGTACATCAAAACCTTTTAGTTCAAGTAGATACCCTAATCTCTTCAACGTAACTATGGATTTCATCTTTAACCCGTAATCTACAACCTTCTCAATATTGATATTATCAAGAGCATCTAAAACTTCACCTAGCGGACAGCATCTAGGCATAAACAGGATATCGACTATTATCTTCTCTATTTCTCCTATAAATGCGTATCCCCCAGATAGTTTTACTCTATTATAACCAAAAACTCTTTTTTTATCAAACTTTATAAAATCAATTTCCTGTTCATACAAAATTCTTCTCTTTGATCTAGTTGTCACCACCTGTAAAGAAGATGGTATCTGAGCTGTCAAATGATAATAGTAGAGACCTGATAAAAAGGATAGATAAGAAGGAGTTACAAGGTTTGTTGCTACCACAGCAATATCAGTATCTGGAAGTACATATTTTCCTCGTTCTACTCTACTGAGAACACCTCTTTTGTGCAATCTTCCTACATACAAAGTCGAATATTTTCTATCTTTCTCAATTAATCTAGATATATCTGATATGGTAAAAACTCCTTTTCCAGAATCCTTGATTATGTTGATAAATTCTCTTTCCTTCATTATTGCTTATATCTAGTAATAAGAGCCTTATAAACTTTTTGTTAAGTTATGAATATCAATTTTGATATTTTTAATCAAACAATAAGTTTGTATATTGAATCTAAATTAGTAGGAAATAACGAGATAAAACCAGGAGCAAGGGTAATGTGAGTCTAGTTTTAGTGATAATTTCTTCTACAGCGTATTTTCACATTACAAACTTAACGTTTTTGTTAATTTTTTGAAGTATATAATGTTTTTATTGGACATGGGGCAGTCGCAGATGGAAAGATAAAACCAGGAATAAGGATAATGTAAATTCACTTTGCTGCTGATTTTAATTTTTGTCCCTATAACAGGGAAATATTTATAAATAATTGTCCTTATTACATTGTATGTTGGTTCGAGATGAGGTAATCGACTATTTTAGAGAGTATGAGCACATACCGCGAGATATACTAGAGAGGGAATTGAAGATTCCAATGAAATCTAGGTTTATAATATCTATAATTGGTCCTAGACGTGCAGGTAAAACCTATTTTTTATTCTCACTATCTAAAAAAATTGAGAACCAGGTTTATCTAAACTTTGAGGATCCTCGTCTAGCGGAGATTACCTACAGAGAGCTGAGGGATGTAATAAGAATTTTTATTGAGATATATGGTAGAAACCCAGATTATCTGTTATTAGATGAGATTCAAAATATAGAGAATTGGGAGAAAACAGTGAGAGAGCTTCATGATTTAGGAAAATATAGAATTTTTTTATCAGGTTCTTCATCAAAGTTATTAGGCAAAGAAATAGCGACGCAACTTAGAGGTAGAAGTCTATCATATATTTTGTTACCTTTCAGCTTTAGAGAATTCCTGAGATTCAAACAGATTACCATCAAGAAATACTTAAGTAAAGATGAGGAGGCAAGAATAAAAAATCTGTTAAGAAACTATATGGAATTTGGAGGTTTTCCAGATGTTGTTAAAAATGAGGAGAAACTAAAGATACTAAAAGAATACTCGGATCTGATTCTCTTTAGAGATTTTATAGAGAGACATAGGATAAGAAACCTTGGCCTAGCAAGGATGATACATACTTTTATGATTCAGAATTATTCTAAAGAGAGCTCTGTTAGAAGTTTGTATAATAAACTGAAAACAAATATAAAGGTTGGAAAAGACACTGTTTATGAA
>QMST01000073.1 GCA_003649745.1 Thermoplasmata archaeon
ACCTCTACCAGCCTGTCTTTCTTCACAGTCAATAACAGCATATCTAACAAGATTTTCTCCTCCTATGCCAATGTTTGCAACCACTAGATCATTGTTTTTTTCATCCTTTTTTATCATCTCTGCGCATTCTCGAGTATTTTTTCCCCACAGGTGCTCCCCATTTTTTAATACAACTTCATCATTATCTATCACTAAATAAGAGGGTTTACTCGCTTTGCCTGTTATAATCAATGCATCATATCCAGCTTGTTTCACTGCTAAGCCGATTCTTCCACCCATTATTCCCTCTCCCCAGCCATTGGTCAAAGGAGCCCTAGCAAAGAAACCTGTTTTACCTGCTGTAGGAATTGTAGTCCCCACCCATAGTCCAGGGGCAACAATCAATGCATTTTCCTTATCAAAAGGATCAACTTCTCCAGAAACATGTTTGTTTAAAAAATAGGCTCCAAAGCCATCTCCTGCCAAATATTTCAAAGCAAGCTCAGATGACACATCTATGCTCTTGGATTTTTTAGTAGATAAATCAAAGAATAGTATTTTTCCAGCATAGCAACTATTTTCTATGTCCACCTTTGGCATACTCTATTTTTTCACCTCCAACTCAGGCTTAACAAACTCTAAAGCACCCCAGGAGCATAGTTTCACACACAGTGGATCTCCACCGCAGAGATCACACTTATATGCTTTCTTGTTAAAAACCCAAACCGCATCTATAGGGCAAGCTTTGACACAGGCTCCGCAGCCAACACATTTATCATGATCCACTACAGCAATGCCATCCTTTATATGCATTGCATCAAACTTACAGGCATCAACACATTCAAAACTACAGTCTTCACCATGAGTACACACATTTGGTAGATCTTCAACTATGCTCTTCTTTTCCACTTTTATACCGGATTTAGAAGGATTCACTATTTTCCAATGCCTTAGAGAGCATATTAGTTCACAGGTCTTACACCCTGTACATTTACTAGCGTCTACCTTAACAAAACCTGCTGTGTTAGCTATATCATTTCACCTCCTAATCTAAATATATTATTTATGCAAATAATAGAGAGTCTAAGATAAGTAAAAACCAGCATACTAGTACTGATGGTATGGCAACGCGATAATACATTTTTTCTTTTATTTTAGAAATATTTGGCAATCTAATACTTGTTACCATTGGTAGTATAAACCCACCTATGAGGGCAGCCCAGAGTCCTTTACCAAGTATATTTGGTATAAAAGCTAGGAAACTCGGCAAGTAAAACATTCCCGTGGTTATCAACGGAGTAACTATCTGTGTAACCATATGCCCCCCAACATAGCATAAATATGCAACCACTACACCACTGCTCATCTTCATTCTCATAGTTGAGAAATCTTCTACATCCAGTTTCCCCAGATACCATATTATCTCAAATATTAAACCCTCTGCGATTATCGCTATAGATGCGCATAATATACACCCACCAAAGGGGTTAAAATATCTCATCACACCAGCTACTAATCCCATGCCAACTTGCATCCCTGGCTGTTTGTAAAGTAATCTGCTAATAATCAAGAGTGTAAATGCAAAGAATCCAGACATTATTATACCCGCTGGTAAACCACTAAAATGTAGGTAGTCTCCAACTGTGCACTCAAAAACTCCCCACAATGATCCAAACAATACCGTACCAATCAACAATTTTTTTCCATCCAACCTCATTTCTATATCACCTCTATGCTAGCCAAGTCTCTAACCCAAAATGACCCAGGTAGGTTTGGAAAAACACAATCTCTATCCTCTGTTATAATCCCTATTTGCATATTATTCCAGCTTATAGGACTAGCAGGCGAGTAACCATCTGTACCAGTTATTTTATACTGATGCTGCTCAGGATTTTGAACACCTGCTTCCATTATTATACCATCCAGTGATACACCGGTATAATTTTTTATAACACCTTTCTTCTCAGCCTGTATAGTTTTATGTTCTAGTTTCTCATACAGTTCATTAAAATTCAGCTGCCTCCCATCCACAATTATAACATCTTTTGTAATCTCTTTTGTAGTTTTATAAGAAAGCTGAGTATAGGCAGAAGATACTACTCCAACTGAGATGACAATTATCGCCAGTATAGTCATAAGATTTGCCTTATTGAGCAATATACTATCCTACCTCCCATGTTGTTTTGTTTAAAAATCGAATTATAAGACAGGTATTTAACAATTATTAATTTAGAAATCCAGGTTTTCTATACTTTTAGCAAACTTGGTTAAAACAACTCCATTTTTTCTCCTACCAGCTTTTTCCATGAGAGCCTTAAAAACAAGTTTATTAACATTTTTAACCTCCCATCCACTTAACGACTTGTATGCATCTATAAACCTCTTACATAGTTCAACTTTCCAATTTGTAAACATAGGATTTGTATCTAAAACAGAGGAGCAGATCCCAGCGATATCTTCCTCTGGCATCCCATATCTGGATTCTTCAAAGTCTAAACCCCAAATGTTATTCTCCTCATCTAATATGAAATTTCTAAGAATAGAATCCCCCCTAATCATAACCCCTTCAGAGGATTTGAAATAGCTATGAAAATCCACAAGCCAAGAGGCTAATTTTTCCATACACTCGTTTTTTACCTTTAATGGTACACTAGAGCTGTTTATTACATCACACAGGTTTTTACTTGGGATATAACTCATAAATAATGTTTTACCCTCAATGTTTATTCCAAGTGGTTTTGGGATATTAAGTCTCTCACATCCTCTCCTCAATATCTTATACTCTCCTTCTAGCATATTTTTTGAATTAAATTGTTTCATAACTATTAACGATTTTTCCATTAAAACCAATTTTACCTTGTTTTTTTTACTTTTGAAAGTTTTTTTGATAACAAATCTATTTTTCTTCATAAACATAATGTTTATTTATTAGAGAAATCATAATAGGTTTAAAATATTTAAACTAAATCTCTAAAAGATTTGGGGGGCGGTCTGAATGAATAAGAGTATTGTTTCAATAGGTGTTATGATTGTTTTATTGACAGCTAGTATAGGAACAATTGCAAATGATAGAAACAATGTTAAATATCTAGCTGACAAAAAACATTTTTCTCAACCTATCATCAAAGAGAAAAAAGAGGCTGTGATTTTAACTATAGATGGTGCAAATTCTGTAATAGCTGAACCAGGTAAACCCATTCTCCCAGTGTATACAAAAACATATAGTTTCCCTTTTGGGACCAGGATAAAAAAGGTAGAGTGTGTTTTCTCCGGGCCGATAAAATATGATTTACCTAAAAGACTCAAATGTGCATCAGAACCTCTTTATCCACTTTCTGCTAAAAAATCAAATGTTAAAACCATAGGAAAAACTGAGCATCCATGGAACAATTATTCTACAATCTACCCAAGCTCTAGGTTTATGTACTGGACTGGTTGTGGGTTAGATGAAAAAGGCACTCATGTTCTATTTCTAAGAACAGTATTCTACCCAATTCAGTATTTCTCAGATGAAAATGTAGTCTATTATGTGAAAAATGTAGAAATTAAGGTTGTCTATGAGAAACCAGATGATAGTTCAATGTTTTTCAATGATAGATACGATCTACTAATAATCACACCTAGTATTTTCTCAGAAAACTTGAGACCATTGGTTGATCATAAAGAAATTCATAACATAAAAACAAAACTTGTTACTCTGGATGAGATCTACAGTGGTAAATATTTTGAGGTAACTGGTAGAGATGATGCGGAGAAAATAAAATATTTCATCAAAAACGCCATTGAGGAATGGGGGATAAAATATGTTTTGCTTGTTGGTGGGAGAAAACCAGGGTTAAAGGAGGAATGGTTTGTCCCTGTTAGATATGTAAATGTTGCTTGGCCTGAAACAGGAAAACATGTAGAATTAAAATATGTTAGTGATCTTTACTATGCAGATATCTACAATGGAAACTACAGTTTTTCCACCTGGGATACAGATAATAACAACGTGTTTAGCGAGTGGGGACCACTTGATCGAAGTCTAAAAGATGATGTAGATCTCTACCCAGATGTATATGTTGGAAGATGGGCCTGCCGCAACAAATGGGAAGTTCATACAATGGTTCTAAAGACAACATTTTATGAGAACACTCTACACTCTAAGAAAGTTGTTCT
>QMST01000074.1 GCA_003649745.1 Thermoplasmata archaeon
GCTGTTATACTAGCAGTATATATACGATCAATTAGACGCAAATAAAAAACCACACGTAGTTGTTTATCCAATATAATCAATATCTTTTCTTTCCTCACCTTTTTTCGAAAGGCCTTCTAATTCCTTTAGCTGATCTGCTATATATTCAATCTCCTCTGCTTTTCTCTGCAGCTCACTAAAGCTTATGTTAATATCTAATATTTTTGTAAGAACCCTTAGGACAGCCTCAGCGCTTTTTGGATCAACAAGATAACCAGGTGTCTCACCCATGAAACAGACACCTTCTATTCCCCTGAGTTTACCAAGACCTATTAGCAAGCCACTTGCTCCTATTATCCCACCACCTGGTTCGTTTTCTCTAAAAACCACGTCGTATTTCTTTAGTTTCTTAACAAGGTTTCTACTGGTTGCAGCTCCTAGCACGCGTGGTTTCTCTATCTCTCTACCCAGTCCATATCCACCTAGGGTAAATATTTGTTTGACACCAAGTGCCTCAACTATGTTGAGTATTGTATCTGATAATTCATATTGTCCCTCTGATGACAAACCCTGGTAATCCCCTGTTAATATTATCAGATCCCTCTGCCCTTTTTTCCTGGTTTTCCAGTAATAGAGTTCATTGTTCACTAGTTTTATTGTTCCATCCCGGTTTATAAACACTTGCGGTGGGAAATCCTTGCAGTAGATCTCTACAAATTTTTTTGCATTAAGCTCTTCTATCAGATGCTCTGCTGCAAGTTTACCTACATTTCCTATTCCTGGCAGTCCTTCTATAAATATTGGCCTATCCAGTTTTGGTTTCCTTGCCACATATTTTACAACAACTTCTTTCATAATTTATCCTATCCTCTTCATTTCCTTTTTTAACATTCTCCTATATTTCCCATATTTGTCCTCGGGTGAAAACCTTGGCGGCGCAGCTTGTATGGTTTTGTTTCCGCATTTACAAACCTGTTTCATGGTGTATTCTTTACAATGTTCACAATATCTAAGCAGGCTTTTCAATGTTTTTCCTCACCCTCTTTTGAAAAACTCATCTCAGCTTTTCCCTCTAGTGATTTAGAAACTCGATCTAAGGCTTTTCTTAGTTCATTCTCAGCTATCTTATAATCTGGTGCGGTTACCTTTATCAGGTATCTCGGCGCACCAACATAGCTAACCTCTATGTTTACATCTTCATACTCGCTTTTTTCAGCCTCAAGCAAAGCATTTTTTATATGCAAAATTGCATCAGGAAGCCAGGATTCTATCTTTAAATATCCTTTTACACTTACAAATGGTATATTAATGTTTTCCCCGGCTATTTTTTCAAACTCTTTCAACCAGTCTCCGCTAAAACCATCTTTTTTAAGTGTTTCAACATTGTACGCGCATTCCTCAAAAGCAGCATAAAGTGTCCCATATTTCTCTACTAATTTTTTTCCAAACTCCTTGTAACACTGCTCCACGCTTTTTCCAATATTTTTTGCAAGCATTTCAAACAACTTCGTAGCCCTCTGCTCATTTTTCCATTCCTGTATTTTTTCTTTTCGCTGATGTGTATTAACTCTTTTTAAGGAGAGATCAATATGCCCTTTTGTCTCATCGACATGCATCACCTTACAAACCACTTTTTGCCCTTCTCTCACATGGTCTCTGATACGTTTAATCCATCCAGGTGCAATTTCAGCGATATGTATAAAACCCTCTCTCCCAGGGTACTCATCAAGCTCTACAAAGGCGCCAAAATTTTGAACCTTTTTAACACTACATACAACAAGCTCTCCAACATCTGGATATTCTTTTTTAAGTAACATAATATTTTTTCACTCTAGTTCTTCTAAAACCTCTGCCTTTATTTCTGCTCGTCCACCTCTTGGTTCTGCTAATATGCTACTGCAAATATGGCAAAACACCTTTGTACTGCATTTGTTAAACAAAACCTGTTCGTTTCCGCAATCTTTACATCTAACCCTTATAAACCTGCTTCTTACCTCCTGCATTTTTTTTCTTTACCCCTTTATTCTACAATTTCAAACTTTTTTGCTCTTATACCCTCCGGCTGATGTATTTTCCCACAAACCGTGCATTTATATCTCAACGCTGTTCTTTTCGTGGGTTTTTCTCTACCCTCTGGTTTAGGTCTAGGAAACCCACCATATCCTTTGAGTACACGTCTGAATCTTCTCTGGCCCTGTTTTAACTCGCTTGCTTTTTTCTTTTTCATTCTCTCTATCTCATGTATCGTATGCTTCTTGCAATATGGGCAATATGTTTTTATCTTCCTTGGTTTTTCCATGTCAATCAACCTTTGAATATGCTAAAGGGTAATATTAAGTGTTATATAAAAATTTAGTTTTCCAAATCCTCTTTTTCTGCAACCTTTCTATTTATCAAAGCATTTGCTATCTCTCTTGGCAATGTAACAACGTCTTCCTTTTTAAGACTATATCTATTTCCATCTGAGTCAACAAACTCTGGTATCTCCTGATTTATTTTTAACAACATGTCTCCTTTTTCTTTCTCTTCTTTTTTTATATATTCAACATTCCTCTCAGGTTTTTTACCATGAAATATGTTTTCATATCCTTTTCTGAGACTATTGACAATTGATTCAAAAAGATTTTTTTCAGCGGGTGTTAGATTCTCAATATTAGGTCTACCGCCTTTTCTTGCAACAAGTGCAGCTTGAACAATTTTTTTTTCCCTTTGTTCATAAATGTTCTCAGCGGTTCTTTTTGCATTTTCAATTTCATCTCTTAACAGTTTTGCTTTTGGTAAATCCTTGTCTTCTATTAGATTATACTCCTTTTCAAGGTTTTTTAAATACTCATTTAACCCCTGATAGAAATCATCCTCTAACCTAGAGAGCAAAGGAGTGTTTTTTTCTCTCTGATGAACCTCTCTTAGATATTTATATGATATTTCTTCCATTATGTTTTAGTCACCTCAAATTTCGGCATATCCTCTTCCTATTAGAAATACGGCTAAATATTCAGGTAGATAATCTTCTCCAATGTTCAACTTATAATGCTCATCTTTTATTTTAACATTTACTGGTTGTTTTATTTTAACTTTTACCTGTTTGTCACCGAAAATAACAGCATCTCTCAATGGGTTGAAAAATTTAAGCTCATCAATATTTATACCTTTTACTTGAAACCCGGTTTTTCCATGTAATGAGTATGGCAGCCTGATTAATCTTTTTGTGTCACATGTAACGGGTTCATCTGTTTCTCCGGCGCTTAATGATACAGCGATTTTTCTCAAAGCACTTTTTAGAAATAGTTTTTTTAAAGCAGATGATTGGTCTATCATTCCTTCTTTGATTCTATTGATTTTTTCATCTGATATCGTGTCAATTACTTTTTCTGCCATCCTCTGTGTTATTCCATAGGATTTTAATTTTGTTATTGCATCTTCTCTGTCAAGATTTTTTATCTCATTTATTATCCCTAGTAATGTTTTGCTGATTCTCCCACGCCATCCTGCTTCATCAGCTCTGGGTATCTCCAAGCGTTTAACCCTTTTTTGATATCCTTTTCCATATGAAATTCTATCTACTATTCTCTCCTTGAAAATTATATCATATCTCAGATCATTTCCCATTATGTAATCTACTATCTCTCTTCTAGCGCTACTGTCTAAATTTAAAACCCTTGGAGAGACAACATGGCAATGATAGCCTCTAGACCCGCTGAAATATAGATGAAGCTCATTTGTGTTAAATCCAAAATCGTTTAATAAAAAATCTTTCACTAATTTTATGAACTCTGTTTTCACGTTTTCTAGAGCCTCTTCATAAGAAAGTTTATCAGCGCCTGGAATGTGATCTGCATCTAAATCAAATATTAACTCTGCACCCATCCATTCTTTCTTATCCATTGTGTTTTTATAGGGGTATTTATAATATGCGGAAGAGTAGTAGATATGAGCCGGTGTTTTATCAACGATAAATGATAGGAAATCTTGTTTTCTCTTGAAGGAAATATGTCTTATCATTCCTTTTTCTCTAAAAAGCATGAACGCATATTCTCTTCTGCTAAATCTATCTGGTAAGGGAATATCTGCATTTTCATAATAGTTCTTAAACTTCCTTTTAATAAACTCAGTGGATTCTTTATTCATAACTCCTTTATAC
>QMST01000075.1 GCA_003649745.1 Thermoplasmata archaeon
AGAATCTGTTATAGAGTTTTTGTTACCTTTTTCTGCTATTATCTTGGCAAGTTTCAAAACTTCAAAACTTTTTTTAGCAGTCTTAAGTGGAACTAAGGCAGCGTTTTTAAAAGCTTCCTGGATAGCTTTTCTCCTAATCCCTATTTGCTCCTCGTTTTCCTTCGGCAGTTTAAATGCGTTCATAACCTCATTAAAAGCTTTGGTATCTTTATCTATTAATTCAATTAACTCTTCTCTGATCTTCTTACAATCTTTCAAAATAGATTTGATCTCATCCTCAACATCAGCATATTTTTCCTTCCCAATTGTGAGATTACAAACCATCTCCCCAAGTGCTGCAGCCAATGCCCCGGACAACGCAGCTACACTTCCACCACCTGGTGCAGGGCTATCTGATCCAAGCTCATCAAGAAACTCTAAAATACTCATTTCAACAAGTTTTTTATCCATCAGTTTCACCCTTTTACTTTTCTGACTCTGATATAGTGTCTAATATTTTTTTCTCCAACACTTGATCAACATCAAATTTTTCCAATCGAAGATAATGGTCTGCAACTTGAACAATAGCTTCTAAAGGAATCAAACCTATTATCTCGCTTCCAATCACTGGTATTCCATAGCGTTCAGCCTCATTTTTTATAGTTTCAAAAACCCTAAAAACTGGTGTTCCACGATAGTTTACAAGATTCATTGAAACCTGTACAATACCTCTCTCCTTTATCTCAAAACCCATTGCCTTTACATATCTATAGCCGCCGCTGCTAAACCTAACAGCCTTTGCTATCTTCCTGGCTATATCTATATTATCTGTACCAAGATTAACATTAAACGCTATCAGGAAAAACCTGGCGCCCACTGCTGTGGCACCAGCTGTTGGATGTATCCTGTTTGGACCATAATCCGGAACCTTATCCGGGTTTTTCCCTATCTCCTTTTTTAATCCTTCGAATTCTCCTCTTCTAACATTTGCTAGGTTTCGTCTATCTTCTCTCCTCGCAGCCTCCTCATAGAGATAACAAGGTACATTTGTCTTTTTAGAAAACTCCTCTGCAAACTCCTCAGCCAGTTTAACACAATCCTCCATTGTTACACCACTTATGGGTATAAATGGTACAACATCAATAGCACCCATTCTAGGATGCTCACCCTTGTGCTTGTTCATATCAATTAGTTCAACACATTTAACAGCAAGATCAAGAGCAGCTTTTTTAACAGCCTCAGGCTCACCAACAAAGGTAACATCTGTCCTATTATGATCTGGATCAGAGGAATAATCTAACAATTTTACATCCCTGTGTTTTCTAACCTCATCTATTATCTTCTCTATCACTTCCTTGTTTCTTCCTTCGCTAAAGTTTGGAACACATTCTACAAGCTTTAGCATTATTCTAAAATCACCTCAAAACCCTTAATATATAAAAGGTATTTTAACAATTCGGAATAAAAGGTTGATTATCAAAAAATGGAAGAAGTAGATTTGTTGATATTAAATGCAAGTGAAATATTAACACTAAGAAATTACAACCTGTCGAAGACTAATACAGACAGCTTATCTATCATAAAAAACGGTGCAGTAGCAATAAAAAATGGTATAATAATCGACGTGGGAACTACGAAAAGATTATCAAAAAAATACAAAGCCGTAGAAACACTAGAAGCAAAAAATAAAACAGTTCTACCAGGATTCATAGACCCACATACACATCTAGTTTTCGCCGGATCAAGAGAATTTGAACTAGATTTAAAACTAAAAGGCTATACTTACCAAGAAATTTTGGAGAAACACGGCGGAGGAATCTATTATACTGTAGAAAAAACAAGAGAAGCCTCCAAGACACAACTTGTTTCTGAAGGGAAAAAAAGATTAGATACAATGCTAGCCCATGGTACAACAACTTGCGAGGCAAAAAGTGGATATGGTCTTACCACCAGAGATGAGATAAAAATACTCGAGGTAACAAAAGAACTGAACAAACAGCATCCAATAGAGATAGTGCCAACATTTCTTGGCGCCCATGCTATACCAAAAGAGTACATCAACAGAAAAGAAGAGTATGTAAAGTTGATCATAGATGAAATGCTTCCAAAAGTTGCTGAAAAAAGACTTGCAAAATTCTGCGATGTCTTCTGCGAAAAAGGTTTTTTCACACCAGAGCAGAGTATCAAAATACTAGAGGAGGCTAAAAAACATGGTTTAACCCCAAAAATCCATGCAGATGAATTCTCAGATAGCAAAGGAGCAAAAATAGCAGCAGAACTTGATGCAATAACCGCAGATCATCTCCTAAAAGCATCAGATAAAAACCTTAGGGAAATGGCAAGAAAAAAGAAGAATATAGCTGTTCTTCTACCAGCAACACCTTTCTCCATGATGCTAAAAGAATATGCCAATGCAAGAAAAATGATCGAGTATGGCATACCAGTTGCACTAGCCACAGATCTTAACCCTAACTGTTACACGGAAAACATGCAATTCATAATACAACTAGCCTGTTTAAAAATGAAAATGACCCCAGCAGAGGCAATCATAGGAGCCACGATCAATGCCGCACATGCTATAGACTTAGCAAACAAGATAGGAAGCTTGGAAAAAGGAAAACAAGCAGACATTATAATCCTAAACTGCCCTAACCATAAGTTCATACCATATCATTTTGGAGTCAACCTAGTGGAACATGTGATTAAAAAAGGAAAAATCATAAAATAAGAATCATTTCTCCTCAAATATCTGACAAACTAGATGATAAATATCTCTTCTCAACTCCTTATACTCAGGATGTTTTTTAATAAACCTATTAACAACATCTTTCACATTCAACTCCGGGTTTTCTAAAACAAACTTCTCAAGCTTAATAGTCAACTCCCTCTCACGACTCATTTTCAAAGCAGTCACATGTATCTCATCAACCACCACAACTATCTCTATAAGAGAAAGAACAAGCAAAATCACCGCAGGTAACACAATTTCAAAATCCATCCTGTGCAAAGAGTAATTAAGAATATGAACATCTATACCTAGAATAACAAAAGGCAGTATAAGCGATACCTTCTCCACCAAAGGAGAACCTGCAATCTCAGATAAAAACCTTCTCAACCTACCATATCTCACCATAATCTAATAGGGGGCATATATTATAGGAATTTAACAGTTACTCTTTCTCCAAAGATGCAAGCTGTTTAATCCTCTTCAGCATATTTGGATGACTGCTAAGCAGCTCTATAATCTTATCAGCAGTACTAAGCTTAATCTTTTTCTCCCTCAACATTCTCAGCTCATCTGGATCTATAGTACCACTCATATCAGCATCTATCTCACTAAGCTCACTAATCTCATATGCAGCCTTAGAAGGATCATTTATGAAAAACGCCTTTGCACCAGCAGCCTTTGACAAATGTTTTTTATCAGCCTTTGCATTACTATAAACCAATTTATAGAGAGCAGTTGCAAGCTTAGAAGGTGGATTACCCAGTTCCACACTTCCAAAATCAGCATAATACTCCCTAATACGAGAACCATACATTACCAGCAGACTAGTTATAAAATATAAAACCAAGGCAGCCAAACCAACCAATACAGTCAAACCAGCCTCTCTATCTCTTCTACCATAAAACATCCCACCCCAGAAAAACGATATATAAATCATATAGCAAATCATAGGAACAACACTTAGCATCGTAATCACAGCGACATCCTTATGCCTTATATGCGATAACTCATGACCAAGAACAGCTTTTAGCTCATCATCATCTAAAATCCCTAGTAAACCCTTTGTAACACAAACCCTAGCATCCTTTTTACCCCTTCCAAATGCAAAGGCATTAGGAATCTCAAGCTCAGAAACACCAACCCGTGGCTTAGGAACATTTGCCCTTGCTGCAAGCTCCTCAACCATTCTATGCAACCTGGGATACTGAGTCTCATCAACATACTTCACACGCATAGACCATTCCACTGTCTTCGGCCCTATCATATACTGAACAAAAATCAAAAAACCAGCAAACAACAAAAGACCAATAAAATAACCCATACCATGAAACCCTAACAAATACCCCAACCCAGCGATTATACCATAAAGTATAGCAAACATAAACGCAACCAGGAGATAGAGTCTAACC
>QMST01000076.1 GCA_003649745.1 Thermoplasmata archaeon
CTGTTCTTGTAAAGACTTTAAAAGCTGGTGGTGCTAAGGTTGCATTATGTGGTTCTAATCCTCTGAGTACAAATGATGCGGTTGCTGCCGCTCTTGTTGATGAGGGGATTTTTGTATATGCGTGGCGTGGTTTATCTAACGAAGATTACTACTGGTGTGTTGATAAAGTTTTAGATCATAGGCCAAATATCAGCATGGATGATGGAGGAGATTTAGTAACAAGATTACATACAGAAAGGAAAGATGGTTTAAAGTATATTTTAGCAGGTACAGAAGAAACCACTACTGGAGTTAACAGACAAAAGATTATGGCTGAGAAAGGAGAGCTGAAATATCCTATTATAGCTGTTAACAATGCAATGACAAAGCATTTTTTTGACAATAGATATGGCACAGGTCAATCCACTATAGATGGTATACTACGTGCTACATCTGTTCTTATTGCTGGTAAAACATTTGTAGTCTCCGGCTATGGTTGGTGCGGTAAAGGTGTTGCAATGCGTGCTCGTGGAATGGGTGCTAATGTTATTGTTACAGAGGTTGACCCTGTAAAAGCACTAGAAGCAGTTATGGATGGATTTAGAGTGACGCCTATCAGAGAGGCCGCTAAAATAGGAGATATTTTTGTCACAGTCACTGGAAATAAACATGTTATAGACAAAGAAGCAATTGATAATCTTAAAAATGGCGCTATTCTAGCAAATAGTGGACATTTTGACAATGAAATCAACGTTGATTATCTAAATAATTGTGCTAAGGATTTTGAAGAAATAAGAGAAAATGTTAGAGAATATCATCTGAAGGATGGTAGAACCATTTATTTGTTAGCAGAGGGAAGGCTTGTTAATCTATCTGCGGCAGAGGGGCATCCTAGCGAAGTTATGGATATGAGTTTTGCAAATCAAGCATTAACGGCGGAGTGGCTAAGTAGAGAGGAAAACAGGAAAAAACTGGAAAATATGGTATACCCTGTTCCAGAGGAAATAGATCGCAGAGTTGCTGAATACAAGTTATCAACAATGAATGTAAAAATAGATAAATTATCAGAAAAACAGATCAAATATATGAGCGATTGGAAAGAGGGAACGTAATTAACTTTTTGATTTGATAACACAAGATAGCGATTATTCACATTGCTATATTAAATTTCTCTAGGTTTTAGTAAATTTTATATATAGATTACACCTATGAGAAAAAAATATTTATATAACTTCTCATATATGTATTATATAGTATGCCCAGATTTAGAAGAGGAAGATGTAGAAGGTGGATTACAGCTATGCCTCTCACACCGTATTTCCAACCATTAGGAATTCCTCCAAACCAGATGAGGACTATAAACCTAACGCCAGAGGAACTCGAAGTATTACGATTGGTAGATCTAGAAGGGCTTTACCAGGAAGATGCAGCCGCTATAATGGGTATATCCAGAAGGACACTGTGGAATGATCTAAAAAAGGCTAGAAAAAAAGTTGTGAATGCCTTGGTTAATGGGTATGCAATTCGGATCGCTGGAGGAAATTATGCTATCCACCCTTCATTTCCCCATCCTGATATTAGACCAAATAGGTTATCTGTAAGCGATGAAGTAGATAATGAGAAGGTGAGAAAAATATTTGAGTTGTTTCCTAAAACAAATTGTGGTGCCTGTGGATATTCATCCTGCATAGAATGTGCCAAAGCAATTGCCTCCAGAGATGCATCACCTGATGCCTGTAGGATCATCGGTTCAAAAATTAAAGATGATGTTATGAAAATATTAGAAGAAGGGAGGTGATAAAAAATGCCAGGAGGATATGGAAGAGGAAATAGGTATAGATGGTGGTATAGAGCAACTGGGCTACCTGGTTGGATGAGATTTGGGTATCCACCATATATGATGAGATACCCATCAGTTGAGTACCCGCCAGTTGATTACCCACCAAGTTGGCCAATATACCCAGAGATAACTCTAGAGAATGAATTAAACATGCTCGAGGAAGAAAAACAAATGCTGGAAGATGAACTAGAGGCAATAAAGGAAAGAATAGAAGAAATTAAAAAAGAATTAAAGAAGGAGGTGAAATAAAAAATATGCCATGGGGTGATGGAACAGGACCCTGGGGTCTCGGACCGATGACAGGTAGAGGAGCTGGATACTGCGCTGGTTATCCAGTACCAGGTTACATGAACCCCATACCTGGCTTAGGACGGAGACGATGGTTTGGAAGAGGAAGATGGTTCTTTGGTCGAGGTTTCTGGGGTCGAGGAAGAGGATGGTGGAGAGGAACACCATTTTACATACCTCCAGTTTATTACAACCCATATTCCAGTATCTCAACCCAGCCGGACAAAGAAACAGAGAGAAAATACTTGGAAGGACTGCTCAAGGAGCTAGAAGAAGAAATGAAATCAATAAAAGACAGGCTGTCAGAGCTTTCTAAAGGAGACTAGCAACTCTATTAATCCTCTCCATCTTTTCCCAAAAGTGATATATGATGAGTAAAATATCAAGTGCTGAGGAGGAGTATATAAAAGTAGTTAGTTTTCTACAGGGTAAAAACGGAAGAGCGAGAACTACAGATGTTGCAAACAAGTTAGGGATAAAACCATCAAGTGCAACAGAAATGCTAAAACGTTTAAATGAGAAAGGACTAATTGAATATAAACCATACCATGGTTCAACTCTAACAAAAGAGGGAAAAATAGTTGCTAAAAAGCTTAATACAAAATATGAGATTATCAAAAATTTCCTACAGTCCATAGGTATAGAAGAAAAAATCGCTGCTATAGACGCTTGTAATATAGAGCATATTCTTTCTCCAGAAAGTGTTTATCATATGAAAAACATGCTCAATAGAAAAAATGAGAGGTTCAATAAAAATGGATGCTAAACATAAGATTATTATTCTTAGTGGAAAAGGAGGAGTAGGAAAAAGCACAGTTGCTGCCGCTCTTTCAATGGTACTCGCTAAAAAAGGGTACAAAGTTGGTCTCTTGGATTGTGACCTCCATGGTCCAAGCATACCAAAAATCCTTGGTGTAGAGGGAAAAAGATTGATAGCAGAAAACAATAAAATTCAGCCTTTTCAGATAAACGAGAACTTAAAAATAATTTCTATAGGGTTTGTTCTCCCTGATAGTGATTCCCCTGTGATATGGCGAGGGCCTCTTAAGATGAAGGCTATCAAACAATTTTTAGAAGAAACAAACTGGGAAAAGTTAGATTACCTTATTGTTGATCTCCCACCTGGTACTGGGGATGAACCTCTTAGCATATTACAACTTATTTCTGATATAGATGGTGCAATTATTGTAACAACACCACAGGATGTCGCGTTACTTAGTGTAAGAAAATCTATTAATTTTGTAAAAAAGATGGGTGTAAAAATAATAGGAATAGTTGAGAACATGAGTGGTTTTAAATGCCCCCACTGTGGCAAAACAACATATATATTCAAGCAAGGCGGGGGGAAAAAAACAGCAGAAGAATTTGGATTGAATTTTTTAGGATGTGTCCCTTTGGATTTAAAAATTGTTGAAGAGGGTGACCTTGGTAAACCATTTGAGAACAAAAGTGATGCATTAGAAGCATTTAACAAGATTGCAGATAATGTTGATAAAATAATAAATGAAAAAGGAGGTGGCTAAATTTGCAAGGTCCTGGGAGAGGTAGAGGACGTGGCAGAGGTTTAGGAGGAGGTTACGGTTATGGCCCTGGTGGTGAATGTGTATGCCCTAACTGTGGATATAGAGAGCCTCATCAAGTCGGCACGCCCTGTTACAGTAAAAAATGTCCAAAGTGTGGAGCGCCTATGACTAGAGCTTAATGATAAATTTAAATAAGATAAAATAATTCGCTAAGAATGGCTTTTGCTTCGGATGTGATTATTTATGAAAATCGGGATTACCTCAACTGGCAAAGATTTATCAGCCACAGTAGATCCTAGATTCGGGAGATGCCCATATTTTATAGTCATTGACCTAGACTCAATGGAGTATGAATGCATAGAAAATGAATATACTATGGCTCCAGGTGGCGCAGGAATAAGATCAGCACAAAAAATTATAGAAAAAGGAGTAGAAACCCTTATTACCGGTAACATTGGCCCCAACGCCTTTCAAACAC
>QMST01000077.1 GCA_003649745.1 Thermoplasmata archaeon
CAACAACAGCAAACTGTGCCTAAATAGGAAGCTCCGGCATTTATGCCGGAGAGGACGTCACATCTTTGGGAGGATAGTTTCAACGTCTACAATGAAAGATTTATAGAGGGTAAACAAGTTTTATAAAAAGAACGAGGTTGGGTGGAACTTGGAGGTAAAGGATATTGCTACACTTGCAAAATATCCCTTTTTGAAGGAGTCTAGAGAATACATCAAAGGTCTCAGTATTTCTGTGGATGATCTGCTGCAGGATCTCGCATATGAGAGAGCGAGAGTAATTGGTTTAGAGCGTGTTGAAAATGCTCTTAGAAAAGGTGATGTTGGTAATCGAAGTCTTGCAACTGAGACGGATTGTATAATGGAGTTGCTCTCATACCCTATTGCTAGGATGATCAGTGTCTGCGTGGGTGAGCCGTATTTGAGAAGGAGATATGCTCTTGGAGAGGCGATACATTTCTACAAGTATTTACAAAATGAGGATATGTCCTTTCTACTGTGGGTTGCAAAGGAGCTGGGAATGGATGTAAAAACTTTAGATTCAAGAATAGAGATATATTTTGTTGATTATTTAAAAAACGCTCCAACCAGGTACAAGGAGTGGAAGCTTGTAAACAGGGTTTTAGACCGGGGATATGTGTATATAAACCACAGAGAACTTTGTAGGATTATTGAGGAGAACCTGCGTAACAGGATAGTGAAGGAGTTGGATTCTAGAGAATGCGAGGAAACAGTTTACAAGACCTTTCAAAAAGAGATAGAGGGCTTTAGAAACACTGTTAGGTTGAAAATTAAAAAAGCAAGGACCAAGTCTATAGGAAAAGTAAACATGACGCTTATGCCACCCTGCATGAGAAAAATACTTAGCATGATCCAATCAGGGGAGAATGTTCCACATATGGCTAGATTTGCTATTGTCGCTTTTCTCAACTCACTAAACCTAAGTTTCAATGAGATAATGGAGATGTTTAGAAATGCACCGGACTATGAGGAAGATAAGACCAGATACCAGGTGGAACATATAACTGGTAGGAAATCCTCCACCAAGTATACGCCGCCAGGATGCGACAAAATGAGAACATATGGTATATGCCCAGTTGAGGAAATAGATGAAATATGCAAAAAAGTAAATCATCCTTTGAGCTATTACAAGTTAAAATGGAAACTATCTAAGGGAAAGAAAAAATGAAAAGATTTGTAACATTTGAGGGAATAGATGGGTCTGGTAAATCCACAATCTCAAAAAGGGTTTATAAAAAACTAGGGGAGATGGGTTATGATGTTGTTTTAACCTTTGAACCAACAGATACGTCTCTTGGTAGAGTTGTTAAAAAATGCATAGAAGAAAACAGTGATCCCATAGTGACAACTTTTGCCTTTATCGCTGATAGGATGCAGCATGTTAAAGAACTCAAAAGATGGTTGGAGAGGGGTAAGATAGTTTTATGTGATAGATATGCTGATTCAACATATGCATATCAAGCTGTTCAACTAGAAAACATTGTAGAAAACCCTATTAGATGGTTAAAAGATTTGCATGATGAGTTTATCCTAAAACCTGATTTGACTTTTTTATGTGTGCTTGATGTTGATAAGGCGTTGGATAGAATAAAAAATAGGGGGAAACTGTTTTCATTTGAAAGGAAAGATTTTCTTAAAAAGGTGCAGAGAAACTATCTCTATCTAGCCTCATTGGAAAAAGAGAGATTTGTGTTGTTGGACACATCAAGGAGTATAGATGAGACAGTGAAGGAATGCCTGGATAAAATTTTGAAAAGATAAAAATTTTTTGATACAAATACATTATATTTATAGAAAAATATAAATATCATCTTGGTTATATTATTTTGGTTTTAGAACTATGAGATGGAGTATTTGTTCTAAAAAGGTGTTCTCATTGTTTTTGATCTTACTGGTTGTTCTGGCTTATCTCCCCGGTGGTGATGCAGCAAAGGTTTCAAAAACAAAAAAGAGTGTTCAAACCTTGGGGAATAATAATGGGTTTTATTCTAAAAATTTAGCTGAGAAGGCAAAAATAGAGGCAAACAAGAGAAATATTAGGGTGTACAAGCATGTAGATTATCTTGAAAAATCAGTTGTTTTTAGAGAAAAAGAAACTATTGCCTCGTTAAATCCTTGTTGTTTGTTTGCGAAAATTCATACAATATATGAGAATAGTATAGAAAAAGATTCTACTATTAGACTTTTTAGGGCTACAAAGATAGATGTTGATAATAAGGGAGATGCTGACCTTGCAGCCTATGCTAAGATCTCTATTGATAGAATAGATCTCAATTTTGCTTTGAAAATCTCTTTGAATTTAGAGAGGATTAATGATGATATCATGGACAAGGCACTGGGTGTCTATCTGGAGATATCGATTCCTGCATTGTTTGATAAATATGCAATGTCTCATAGGATAAGAATTGGTTATGAGTCGCCAGATGGAGAGGAGTTGCCAAAGAGTATAGATGTGTTTTTCTCTTTTGTTCCATTTATACCGTTTATCCAGTCTTTCTCCCCAGCTGTGGAGCTAGGCTTGGAACATGATGGGGGAGATAATAGTAAGATTGCATTGGTGGCAGATTATGCTCGTTTGCAAAGCGATGGAGTAGATGTTGAGAGGAAGTTTGCAATAGAGTTTGACCCCATAGTTTCAACTACGCTCTACTTTAATCCAGGTGTCGAGGATAAGGTATGGAGTTTCAAGTTCAGAAGAACAGCAAATGAGGAATCACTGGTGACCTTCTATTATGAGGTAATCAGATATAATGATGAGAAAAAAGTTAGTTTAACCTTTGACAAGCTCCCCAAGACAATGAATTTTGACTTAGAGATAAGCCCTTTCTCATCCGATGGTGGAAAAATTGAGTATAAAAGCAGCAGAAAATTCAACATTATATTCTCTGTTGAATCTAACAAGCTTGGTCAATATGCATGTGCCTATCTACAAGGTCTACCTAAACACGTTGTTGCCACATGGAAACCAGGTTTAGATGGAAGCTTAGATGTTGAGATGAGTTCGTCTATAGAGAAGATCATAGTTTGTGACAATCTTGAGAAACCCACTGTTGAGCTCTCTATATCCAATTCTCCAAAAACAGTAAAGGTTTTATGGAGTCTAAGAGAAAACGGTTATTTTGAAGTGTTCACAGAGACAGAAAAAGATTTTGAGCTCACATTATCCTGGCTTTTCAAGAAGATTAATTGGAATATAACAGCATATATGAAGGGATTACCAGGGAAAATTGGTTTGTATTGGACTCTACCAGTGTTTGCTAGCTCACCAGGTCAACTATCTATAGAAAGCAATGGTGAAACAAAAATTGGTGTATGGCTGTGTAATGAAAACTGGAAAATAAACACCGGTTTCAAGATCAACCCTTTAACATTTACGATATCATGGCTTATCGCAAATGATGGATATGTGGCAATAGATTCTAATAATCAGTCAATAGTGGACACATACATGGTTTTCGAACATGCGGGTTACAGAGTAGGAACATCTATAGGGTTGTGGAAGACAAAGGATTTCAAAGTCAGCTGGCATATCAAACCTGGTTTTAAAATAAGTTGGTCTGGTCATCTAAAAATAGTTGACACATTAAAACTCTGGATAGATCACAATGGGAACCATTATGAGATAGAGGGTAGATGCGAATTATCAGAAGATAAAGGTGATATAGAGTTCAAAAGTAAAAAGGATGTAACCTTTGAGGTCAATGCTCTTTCAAACACTGTGTTTAAAGTTGACCTGACAATGCAATTAGCTGGAGAAAAGAATGTTTCAATCTCATGGAAAAAAGGATGCACTGGTTACATCTCACTTGATACAGAAAATAAGAAGGTTTCCTCTGTTGGTTTTATAATCTATACAAATGGATATGACTTTGGTATCAAACTCACATCAGATACACTAAAAGCTATGAATTTTGAGGCGACCTGGGATTTCACCCATTTGATACCAGATATAGATCTAAATGGAGACATCTATCTAAATGGAAATGTTGACCTCTCAGTGCTTTTCAATGGCAAATGGTACAAAATATTCTAAGGATATAAGA
>QMST01000078.1 GCA_003649745.1 Thermoplasmata archaeon
CATAATGGATGTGGTCAACACTATAAATGAGAAAACAAAGCATTTCGAAGGAATGAAAGTACCTGTCAAAGTGATTGTTGACCCAAAGACAAAGAAATTTGAAATCAAAGTTGGCACACCACCAGCGTCAGCATTGATATTAAAAGAATTGAAAGCTGAAAAAGCATCCGGGGCGCCATCCACGCACAAGATTGGAAGCTTAACCATTGACCAAGTGGTTAAAATAGCCAGGATGAAATATGAGGGGTTGCTTGGGAAGAATCTAAAAAGCAAGGTCAAAGAGATCATAGGCACATGTGTATCAATGGGTGTAAGAGTAGAGGGGAAAGATCCTAGAGAAATTCAAAAAGAGATCGAAGAAGGAAAATATGATTTTAAATTCTCCTGAAACCTCGTCTGAAAAAATCTTTCACAGCTTTTATCACCCTATCCCTCCTAACATCTAAGGGTAGAGTCCTTCCCTCACCCCATGTTTTCTTATTTTGAATCTCTGATAAAATACTATCTATATTGAGATCCACATTTCTAACTATTGTATACCCATATCCCACATAATCCACCTCATGTGCATCGCTCCCACCTGTTCCACCAAGTTTTAACTCTATTGCAATCTTCTTCACCTTGACATTGGTTTTTGATAGGCTATAACTATTAAAAACTTCAATAGCTGGCACCTTTTTATAAATCAACCTTAGCTTTTCTTTTTTTATACCAGACATTGTTCTAAAAAGATGAGGAACCACTGGCACACCTCCAGTCTCTATTATTTTTTCAACAGTTTCCTCAACCGAGAGTCCTCTTGGTATAATCTCTTTTACACCTAAACCTATCAAATGACCATCACTGGTAGATATTTCTATACCAGGTATCACAACAAAATCTTTTTCCGCAAGTTTTAACGCCTTTAAAGCACCTTTGATCTCATTATGATCTGTTATCGCCACTCCTTGAAAACCTTTTTTCCTTAATGTTTTCACAATTTCCTCTACAGAGCTATTTCCATCTTCTGAATATTTAGAATGAACATGTAAATCCATTTTCAAGCTCATAGTTTAACCTAACTAGGATTTGAAAAAGAGTATCTCGATATAATATGTTAATTTTTCTAAACTTTCAAAAAAACATTTTTAGTAAATTTTTAGGTTACCGGTTCCAATAGGTTTATCGGGTACTCTATAGACCCTCTAAACTCCGGTAGCTCCACTCTGGCAAATCTTCCCTCTATCTTTATCACTCTACCATAAAGATCTATCCTGTTTTTTATCCTACAAAAAGCTCCTTCCTCTAACTCTATCTCCATCTATGCATCCCAACCCAAAACCTGAATAGCAAAATGTGTTTATTAATTTAATGAAATTTTTTGAAAAATGAATTAAAATTATATATATTTCTATCTTTCTCAAATATAAATGACTCTTGATATACTCTTTATCTTACCAATACTCGCAGGTTTCATAAGTGGAGTATTTGTTGGTGCAGCCTCTGGCACAGCAGCCTCACTAATGCTGCCTATTCTAACTGTTTTCATGGGTCACCCTATCTACAAATCAATTGGTACAAGTTTATTTGTTGATTGTTTCATAGGGATAACAGCTGGGTTGATATTTTTAAAAAACAAAAATGTGGATTTAACCTCCTCTACTATACTTATCATCAGTGGTATCATCGGAGCAGTATTAGGAAGTCAGTTTACAGCAAGGACACCACAGTTTTCATTGAACATCATAATTGGTTTCTTTCTCGTGATCGTCGGTTTAAATTTTATTGTGAATGGTATAAGAAAAAATGTGGATTTTGTGAAAAATAAAATTAACCTAGATTTTTTTAAGAGTCATTTGAAAAAATCACTTGTCTTTTTTGGTCTCATAATTGGTTTCTCCAGTGGTTTTTTTGGTGTGGGAAGTGGAGCTATGGTTACCATGGTAATGGTGTTTATTTTAACATATGATATACACACGGCTATAGGAACATCGCTCCTTGTAATGTTTTTTATCGCAGGTGCTGGGGCTACTACTCATTTTCTAAACAACGAGTTTATCCCCCATGTTGCCATAATATCTGGGTTATCTGCGATAGTTGGAGCATTTATAAGTTCCTCCTTTGCAAATAGGATAGATGAGGACAAACTAGGTAGATTTGTTGGTTTTATAATCCTCATACTAGGTTTTTTAATGTTTGTAAAACTGATGATATAAGAAAAAAATTTATGATGCGGGCGCCGGGATTTGAACCCGGGTTGCAAGCTTGGCAAGCTTGGGTGATAACCAGACTACACTACACCCGCAAATAATTTTCAGTCTGCATAATAAACAAACTATTTTAAAACAATTATGCTTCTTTTACCATTCTTTTCAAAGGTTTACTGAGATGTCTCCTCGCACACACTGGGACCTCATAGAAACCAGGCGAGGGTTTTCTACTAATAATCGCATATTTCGCCTTGCTCTCATCTGTTTTTGCCCCACATTTTACACATCTAAAACCTTCTTCTTTACCCATTGATTTCATATGCTTTCCACATTTCTCACAAACCGGGTTTTCAACCTTTTTCACTATTTTCACAACATCTATTATTTTGATTTTTTCAAGATTAATTGTAAAAGGTTTCTCCCTCACCCCACCATATACCTCAACAACATCTCCCTTGCATAATCCTCTTATAATGCTTCTAAACTCTTTTGTAGGCTCATATGCAGCACAATCTATAGTATCATTGTTTCCATCCTTGATTTTAAAAATAACATGTCCACCAGGTATTGTAAAAGGCTCTTTCCACACTGTTCCTTTTAATATCACTGATTCAAAAGAGCTGACATCTTTTATTTTCTCCTTTCTCTGCAAATGCTCATCAGTGCCCTGATTGCTTTCAAATATCATCCAACCTTGGAAATCCTCTGATTTTACAATCTTCATTGCCTTGATTAGATCATGTGCAACATCGCCTCTTATCCCATAAAGAACAGGGCATGGGGAATTGGGTTTTATCCTATTATGCTTGTTTACATAATCATAATTATCAAAAGTGGTCGCAATTTTTTTATCCATTATTTTCACAGAATCATCATCAACCTCTCTCTTACTACCTATTTTCTTTTCTTTCCTATAGGTTATTAGCTCATAGGTTCTATCATTAATTGGACTCCAAGCAATTGATGCTGCTGCTCCTATTAATCCTCTTTTATTTTTATACCCGATATATAATGCATTGTTCTTTCCAAGCAGGGATACAACTTTGTCTAGTGAAACTATTGTTTTAACAGCTTTTTTATAAAGCTCATAATCTATTTTTTCCCTGGTTACTACTAGGCCAGGGTTTGTATTCTCATCATCAAAACGTGCTTCTTTTTCTAAGATTTTACTAACAAGGTCAAATATCTTTTTAGGATTGTCACATTCCTCCTTGATTTTTTGATACCCATAGATTTTTTCCCCATTGTTTAATCCAATTAATATTTCCTTTTCACCATCACTGGCGATTTGAAAAGAAAGCGCCCCATTACCTCTTGTTTTCCATGGAATATTTGGATTCAATCTAACCAGCCGGGGATAACCAATTACATAGTATCCTCTACCGGTTAAATGTGATATTATACGATAGGCTGCAAATGTTGTGCATCCTCCTGCAAATGTTGAATCAGTGTCATCCAGACCTATCCACATATTTTTTCCAACTGCACTATCCTAAACTCATATATAAGTTTTATATACTTCTTTGCTTTTTATAAATCTATTAGATGGAAAGGGAAGGCATTTTAGACAAGGTCAAAAAGACACTAGCAGATGCAAAATTCCAAGTCTCAGTATTAGATTCATCTAGACCAATGAGTTTTGATATACTTGCCAGAAAGAGAAATACTTTACTAATAATAAAAGTTTTAACAAACATAGATGCTTTTTCTGAGGATGCTGCAAATGATTTAAAAACATTATCAGCACTTCTCGGTGGTTCCCCACTTATAATTGGTGAAAAAAGTAGTCTAA
>QMST01000079.1 GCA_003649745.1 Thermoplasmata archaeon
TGTTGTTATAAACTTGAATAACTCTTTCTCTGAAGATGAACATAGAGCGATATGGGGTTTTGTAGAGCGTGGTGGTTCCTTGCTGGTTCTTGGTGATCACACCGATATCGCTGGGATAATGCATCCTTTAAATGATTTGTTATCACCTGTGGGTATAAGGTTTAGATTTGATTCTGGTTTGCCTGTTGGTGAAAGATGGGTTGATTGCATAGAAATATTAAATCACCCCTTGGGTGATGGTGTTGAGAACGAGTATCAGATAGAGATAAGTGTTGGCGCTACTTTGAATGTGAGTGGAGATGCTTTTCCTATCATTGTGGGTAGGTATGGTTTCTCAGATCATGGGAATTATCTAAACTCTGAGATGGCAAACCTTGGAGACTATGTTAATAATCCTGGTGAACAGCTTGGTGATGTTGTACTTGCTGCAGGTGCGTTTTATGGCAAAGGCAAGGTTTTAGTATTTGGTGATACCTCTTCTTTCCAGAATCTTGCTATACCATACTCATATAAACTGGTGCATAACGTGTTCACCTGGCTTTGCAGTGGGGATGGAAAAATAGTAAAATATTCAAAAAATATTTTCTCTATTCTAGCTCTAATAGTTTGCTTAGCTGTTTTTCTAACATATCTTAAAAAAGAGAAAAAGGTTGCATATTTACTAACCCTGGCATTGGTTTTATCAGTTCTCACATCTGCTGTTGTTAACCCATTTCTCATCGAGAGGGAACATATTGGTGGTGAGGATGTTGTATATATTGACATATCTCATCTCGAGAGGATCAGCATAGAATCATATACTTCTGATGCCACAACTGGTTTGATGATTAACCTTGCGAGAAATGGATATCTCCCTCTGATGCTAAACAAGTTTGACAGAGAAAAAATATCAAAAAGCAAGATTTTGGTTCTAATAGCTCCCACTATACCTATTTCTAGGGATGAAGTTTATTTCTTGAAAAACTATATGTCAAATGGTGGCCTGATCATTCTAAGCGCTGGTTATCAAGATAAAACACCAGTAAGTTTACTACTTAATGAGTTTGGTTTCAATATAGAAAATATCCCCTTGGGTCCTGTTCCCTATGTGGAGGAAAACCCTGAGGAGCATCAAAATGAGCCAAGATTTGTGGATAGTTGGCCAATTACCAAGGGCGATGGTACAACTGCGGATTCATTTTATAATATAGAGATAGAAAATAAGAGCTATGATCTGATCATGTTCACAAAATATGGACTAGGTGGGTTGATCGTCATCGGTGATAGTCAGTTTCTATTGGATAAAAATCTTGAGTCATTGTATGATTACTGGCCTGGTAATATACTGTTTCTGAAGAATATTATAGATGAGTTAAAAGACAGGGGTGTTCTCTAAATGAAAAGATTATTTTGGCTGGGAATAATAATCCTATCATGTAGCTGGTTGTTCTCAACAAATTTTTTCAATAAACCAGATGTTTTATCCTCAGTTATCACAGTTATCATAGGGTTAATATTTATCATACTTAGTTTTTACAACAAGGAAAAAAATGTTATCAATAAAAAATATTTGATACTGTTTCCATTTTTGTTTATACCCATTGTCCTGGTAAACTATCCTTACAACCTTGGTTTTATGGTTTTGCTATGTGGAATATTTTTTTATCTGATAACGTTGAAAATCAAAAAACTTGGTTTTATCTCCCATGGTCTCCTCATAGGTGGTGTAATATTATCTATACAATCATCTCTTATGCCCTTGTACATATTATTAGCCTCTCATTATCATAGAGTGGATTTTCTCTCACCAGTTGCCTCATTTCTATGTAATTTATTTGGTTTTCATTCTTCTGTGGTAAATGGTTTATTGTTTGTAAAAATCAGTGGTGATGTTTACCCAATAACCACAACTCTAGAAAAGTTAGCTTTCCTGCCCTGGCTTCTGATGATTATCTCTTCAATAATACTCTTCTTCTTTTTCATAAAGAAAACAAAAAAGGTGGTTATCTATTCCTTGATTCTGCTAATAACAAGTAGTATCTATCTTATTCTCAGATATGTTTTCCTTATATTTGCTTATACCTATAGCAATGATATAACCATATTTTTAGACGCTCTACCGACTATCTTGACATTTATCCCTCTTGCTCTACTTTTAATGAAGTTTGCACCACTTGAAGAGTTATCTGTTGAGCTACATTCCTTCAAAACATTTGATTTTAACAGGAGAAAGGTTATTCCTTATATCATGTTTTTTATTTCTATATTTTCAATAGTAGCTGCAAGCTGTTACTATGACCCGGGAGAAAAAAAACAGGGTAGAGTTTTGATTGATGAGTTGCATAGTGAATGGGAGGATACCACAAGAGCTATGGATAAGGAATGGTATGGACAGCTCTCTACATATAACTATTACAATTGGGCTGAATGGTTAAACTATTATTACCATGTTGACAGAAATATAAACCATACATTAAATGCATCTTTTCTAAAAAACTATGATATACTTATCATAAAATGTCCAACTAGCCTGTTTTCAGATGAGGAGATAAATGCAATAGTGGATTTTGTTAGAAACGGCGGGGGTTTGTATCTTATAGGTGATCATACAAATGTGTTTGGCATGAATTTTTACTTAAATCAGATCTCAGAGAGATTTGGGATAATGTTTAGATATGATGCAACCTATGAACTAGGAACAGGAAAGACCTCTGTCTACAAACCACCTCTAATAGCATCACATCCAATAGTACAAAACATGAAAGAATTTGACTTCCTAACTTCTTGTACCTTAGAAGCCCCTATAAACTCTGAAAATGTAATTATAGGCTATGGTTTACTTGCAGAGCCTGGAACATATTCTACACAATATTTCTTTAGGGAAATGAGGTCAACACTTGATACTGAGCAGGGTTTGTTTTTACAAGTTGCAGCAGTTAGATATGGAAGAGGAAGAGTAGTTGCATTTACAGATAGCACTTGTTTTTCAAACTTTTGCATGTTCATGGATGGCTATACAAATTTCAACCTTGGAGTAATGGAGTATTTGAATAGAAAAAACATGTATGATTTTGCAAACATTGTTTTCTTTTTAGTAGGAATAATCTCCTTAGCTTTGGCATTGTATTTCAATAGACCCTTATCTGGCTTGAAAAAAATCTTATCATTTGTTATAGTCGGATCATTAGCATTTTCTATAGCAATTCCAAGCTTTTATATAGCCAACAAAGTAAGTTATCCCCTACCAGCATCTTATAAAGATTATACAAGGATATGTTTTGATAGCAAACATTCAGGTTATATCATATCACCATCTCCTACAACCGCTACTACTGATACTAAAAAATTATATGATACATTCTTCGTTTGGACACAAAGATTAGGCTATGTGCCTTATTTAGAGGAGGAAAAAATAGATAATAATAGCCTAAACAAAGCTGATGCAGTAGTGATCATAAACCCAGATAAATCTTTTAGTGAGGATGAAATAAATGCGCTTTCGAACTATGTTGAAAAAGGTGGTAAATTACTGGTTGCTGATAGTGTTTTGAATGTAAACTCCACAGCAAACGAACTTCTGCAATACTTTGGTATGTGGATTACGACAGAGAGCAAATATGTTCCTGCAAAACTAGGCTCTAACACAACCAATAACACAATAATAACCAATATCTCGGCATCACTTCCATATTTAAATATAATTGGAGGAAATACAACAATATTAGATGAAAACAACAACACAATATTATCAGTTTCAAATATAGGAAATGGAATAGTTGCTATTTTTGTAGACTCTTATACGTTTAGCGATGCTGTAATGGGTGGAGCATTTACAATTCCAGATAATAATCAGGAAAAGATTTACAATCTAGAGTATTACATATTTGAAAACATATTATTCAAGGAAAAATAATAGAAAAATAGAAATATGCGATAATAAATATAAATAA
>QMST01000080.1 GCA_003649745.1 Thermoplasmata archaeon
AAACTACACAAAAGAGGAAGACCTGAGGGAAATAGTTGACTTCAATGGGACAAAAATTGTGTTTTTCCACATCAACATAGATCACACGCCTCAATATAAGAGAAAATCCTTTGACGTATATGATATAAAAAATGTAAGAGGTGTCCCAATGATTACAATCATAACCTTAAACCTAAACCGCTCTAGCCTAATGGTAAAACCATTCTTCTTCACTGGATATTCCTTCCTTGAAAAACCTAAGGCAGAAGATGCGAAACCAATCATAATAAATCTAATCAAAGATGCCATAGCCATGTATAACTCCAACAAAGCAGGCTATTCCATACCATAGCTTTTCAGTAAAATTAATATATAACGATAGTTAATATATTAATGGGAAAATAGTGGATTAGAATATGATAAAAAAACTATTAGCAATGATGACAATCATATTATTCATAGTCATTCAATAAACGCTGCATCATTTTTATGCATAAACAATGTAAAAACTAATAAAACAAATAGATCTCCCACTGTTCTATCAGACTCACATCATACTGTTTTAGTGGAGGAGGGAACCGCAACATATTGCTATGCATGCCCAAAAACCTCAGAGGAACTATACAATCTATACAGATCAGGGAATTATAATTTATATTTTGTCGCACTTGTTGCAGATAAGAACGATGTTGCTATGTATCGAGTAAAAAATGATTATAACCTATATGGTTTCCCAACCTGTTTTTTGACGGCGGATACAAGGTTGTATTAAGCAACTCAGAAAAAGACCTTGAAAACGCGATAAAAGATTGTTTAAATCGAAAATAATATCGCAAACGTTAATCTAAACCTCAAAGCTATATGGAAAGGAAATGCCGTCATTAACATCTCTGTCACTGTAGAAAACAATGAGGATAAAAGATATGATGGTTTCCTACGTGTCTACATTACTGAAATAAGTTCGAGATGGAATGATCACAGTGGCAAACCATATCATTTTGGTTTCCTAGATTTCGCAATTAACAACACTGTCTTAATACAAAGCGGAAAAAGATTTATAAAAAATGTAACCTGGGATGGAAAGGGGAAAGGCTATGGTGACATTGAGAAAGAAAACATAATGGTTATAGCAGCATTGTTCAATGGTGAGAAACACATTAACTATGCCAATCCCCCAGATAAAAACCCTTTCAATGCATATTATGTCGATGCAGCCATCGGGAAGAAAACTGAGAAAGAAGTAAAACCAGCGACTCTCAAAGGCTTCATCAGAGATAAAAAAGGTAATTTACTAGAGGGTGTAAAAGTATCTATCAGAAATGCAGATTACAAAAAAACACCAACACCAATATAAACGGATATTATGAGATCAAAAACATCTATCCAGGAACGTATACTCTTAAGGCAGAAAAAAACGATTACAAGACTTTTAACAAAAATATCCGATTAAAAGAAGGAGAAACTTTTTGGGAAAACATAACATTATCGCCTCAAACAATCACTACAATACTAAAAGGTTTGTCACTGATAAAACCACAGAAGAACCCATAGAAAATGTCAAGATAACACTCCATAACAGTACAGACAATTTTATAGAATACGCAAACGAAGATGGATATTATGAGTTTAAAATCTCACCTGGAACATATACGATAAAATTAGACAAGAAAAATTACAAATCCTATAGTGATACCGTGCAGTTATCTGAAAAAAAGAGGTGTACTAGTATAACACCAGTCTTCAGCCAACAAATATGCCACCTACCCTTAATGTCATTAAACCAAAGAAAGGCAGACTCTATATTGAGGACAGAAATGTTCTCCCATTTTTGTCAGATAAAATTTTTGTAATTGGAAAAATAACAATTTCTGTAGAAGCCTATAGCAATGCGGGAATAGACCGAGTTGAGTTTAGAATAGATAATGGACCAAAACTCATCGATAGAAAACCACCTTATGAGAAACTATGGTGGTACACAACTTTTGGTAAACACACTGTTACCATCAAGGCATACGATACTTATGATAGATCTAGCGAGGTAACTTTGGAAATAATAAAAATAGGGTGATATCTACTCTGCAAGCTTTGCTTCTATATAGGCCGCACCACCAATTATAACATATAAACCAGTTGTCTCATCATAAGTAACTAATCCAAGAAAGTTTCTTATCATACCTTGTTGTGCACCCTGAAGAGAATGTATGCCTTGTAATCCAATTGATAAAGAGGTGCCCTCTGTGAATTCCCATTCTATTTCACTATAAAAGATTGATTTACTTTCAACCTTGTTATTTTTTGCTTGCTGATTTATTGCCCCTGTCCCCGTGACTAGAAGCAGGCAAACCCGGTTCTCAAATGATTTGTCTTTCCTATTGTCAAAATATACCTGGATTGTATCCTTGTATGTGTTACCAGCATAGTCATACACAACTACCTGTATATAATGCCACCCTTTTAGATAGGCTCTATCACAGTACCATTCCCATGGTGGTTCATATATGGTAACCGGGTTATTGAATGGTGTACCAGTATCAAACTCTACCTTCCAAATACCTGATCCATGATCTAAAGGGTTGGTTCTAACCCAGAATGCTCCCTTGATTCTATCTTTATCTGGTGGCTCTGTGATTTCTATGTAAGGGTTTTCCTTATCTATTTTTATTTCTATAGAATGCTGATTCTCTATGTTTCCTACTTTGTCAACAGCCCAGTATTTGACAACCCATGCACCATATAACCTGTTCTCATCCTCAGGTAGTATTATACCAGTGTTCTCATCATACACCCTTGGCTGTTCATTGTTGAGACTATAATATATCTTATCCACTCCTACTCCTTGCACACCATCTGTTGACTCTAGTAGAATCTGAACACTTGAAATATACCATCCATTTTCTCCCTCCTCGCCATTGATGTCTTTGATAACAGTGTTAGGTGGATCGCTGTCTTCGCCAAGATATGTGACATTCCATTTATCCAAAACAGGTGTGGATGAGGGATTTGCTCTGCTGAGACAAGCCATTAACCTAATTCCATTGTTTGAAATATCATCCAAGTTTTCACCTGATGAGACATCAGATTTTATAATATGACCGTTTTCATCTAAAATATTGAATGTGATCTCTCCAGAGTATACTGCGTTGAACTCATGCCATGATCTCAAAACATCAGGTTTTATTGTGACAGATGTTATATATGCATTTAACACAAGTTTTTTCTCCTCGCCAATTGTGTAGGAGATGTCAGTTTCAGCTGGGATGTTGAGATACCATATGTTACAATATACATCTGGATTGTTGTTCCATGGTGGCGGGTAAACCACTCTTGTATCCTCCCATGAAACAAATATTCTATCATCACCCACGGCAATGTTAGCCCAATCAGCTGGGCTGGACTCTGAATCAGATAGTTGCAAGGCATCAGTGGTTAACAACTCCCCATCTGATGACACAAGCTTACCCCAGATTTCACCATTTTCATCATATGAGACAAAAAATGCTGTGCTGAGATATGGTGCGATATCTGTTCTTACAAAATTACCTGAGTGTATGAGAAACATGTCTTTTACCTTGTTTCCATTTTTATCCACTATCATACCCCAGATGTTTCCCCACCAGTCGTTGCTACTGATGTCATCATCGTTCCATGTGATCAAAAACCTTTGTGTTTCCTCACAAAATGCTACACATGGGAAATTGTAATCAACGCTGTCATTTCCTATGGCAACTGTTATCTTGCTTCCAATGGGGTTACCATCTGAATCAAATAATCTTGCATACAAGCTAAATGGTCCCTTGTCCGCTATTATCCCCTCCTCCCAGACGATTAGGAAATGATTGTTTACATTATCAAAGGCAATCCAAGGCTCTGTTTGACTG
>QMST01000081.1 GCA_003649745.1 Thermoplasmata archaeon
CATCCACGTTTTTTACAGAATAATAGAAAACCGGGAAAAAATCATTATGAAAATCTGTTAGATACTCTGCAAGTCTAAATTTTTCACCCCCTATATCTATCTCCTCTAGCATGTTTGAAACTATCACCCATCTTTTCAAAGGCGGTCTTAAGCTGGCTACGAGTAAACCATGATACTTACGCGTATTTGTGCCGCTGAGAGTTAGAGATGCATATCCGCCTAAACCATTTGTAACTATCCATTCCTTTTCAGAGTTTGACAACATCATAATCATCATGAAAAAACAATAGGAGGGACTATTTTAGAAACTCAGCATAGATATCCAACGTCCTCTTAGCAACAGCCTCCCATGTGAAATATTCTAATACTCTTTCTCTAGCATTTCTACCCATTTGAACTCCTCCATCATCTAACCCTAAAACCTGTTTTATACCCCATGCTATATCACTTGGATCATATGGGTTTACATGTATGCCACATTGCTTTTCACCATTTGGAACAACTTGTTCCCTCATCCCATTTGTACCCTTTGCACCCACGACAACTGGTTTACTCATTGACATCGCCTCCGTGCATACTATACCAAATGGTTCATAAAGTGATGGTAGAACAACAAGGTCAGAGGCTGCATAATGTAAAATCCTTGTTTTTTCATCCACAAACTCAGCTCTCAATATAACCTTATCATCTAACATGTTTTCTCTAATGAGAGATTTTATATATTCAGCCATCTCCCCCTTGCCAAGAATAACCAGTTTTGTATCTGGAAATTCTTCTACCACGCTGGACATGGCTTTAACAAGATTATCAACTCCTTTTACACCAACCAGGCGACCTATAAAAAACAATAGTTTCTCATTTTCATTTACACCATATTGTTCTCTTAAGGTTTTTATATCCTCTTTTGAAATGTTTTCTATGTTATATTTTTGAGGATCAACTCCATTCCAGCAAACTCTTATTTTGTTCTGAGGAAAACCTAGTTTTTGTAGCTCGTCTTTCATCGCCTCTGAGACTGTTATTATACAATCTGCGGCTTCACTCCCAGCATATTCTATCTCTTCAATAGTACGTGAGCCTTTCCCTCGTGATCTACCTTTCTCCGTTGAGTGCACATGAAATATTAGAGGGAGATCTAGTTCTTTTTTCACACTTATACCACTGGTTATACCAAGCCAATCATGGGCATCTACTATATCATATGATCTATGGTTTTTTCTCACCAGTAGATGTATAAGTTTTGCAGCGGAGAGTACATTGTAGCTGATAACATCTGCAAAAAATTTAAAATGAGAACCCCATGATTGCAGTTCTCTATCAGCGAAAAGATAAAATGTTGATGTGAAATCAGGTGTCTTAGGCCTATGAACCTCTACTCCCTTCCAGTTGTCCAGCGTTAAAAAACTGTTTCTCTCATTCATTGCAAAAACAGTTACCTCATTTCCCATTTTCACTTGCATCTTACTAAGCTCTGTTATAAAGGTTCCAAGGCCACCTCTAATTATTGGAAAAAACTCCCATGAGAAATGCACTATTTTCATTGCATCCCATCCTTTTTATCTATTTTCTAATCTCTGTTTTAAATCTTGTATAATGTTCATAAAGTTAATAAAACCTTCGTATGGATCATTATATGGGTTGAAATATTTATGCACGGTTCCATCTTCTAACCCCTTTGTAGATAGATAATATAGATGATCAGAGGTTTGAAGAAGCCTCCAGACTCTCATCAGCCTTTCATCTGGTTTTTCCTCTAGCATCTTACCAATTACCTGCAGCTCATGGAAACATGCTCTTTGTAGATCATTTTCCAACCAGGCTGAAACATCACGGGATGTATCAGTCCATGATATAGCAAATGGTACATCTAGTTCGCCAACAGGTGAAAACCTCTCAATGGCATCATTAACTGTGACAAAATTTAGATTATCATATTTTAAAACTTCCTTAGGTAGATGTCTCAGAAAATTAAATATACCTGTTTCAGGCCACTGATGTTCTCCAAAGGTTTCATAGTCTATAAAAATATTTACAATATCACCCTCACAGTTGGACAGCCATCTGGCAAATTTTTCACTGGTTAATGGATATTCACACCAGTTCGAAGCTGAAAACCTAAAAGCTATATCATCGCTCAAATTATAATTTCTAAGGAGAACCTTTATATTAGCGTTAATAGGTTTATACAGATAATTCGGCGAACGCCAGTTCAGTATTTTTTCAGTTCCCTCAGTGATTATACCATGGAAACCTATGTCTTCAACCTTTTTAGCAATCCTGTTATCATATATTGCCTCTGTGTTTCTAAAAACCCTTGGGGTATAGCCAAATTTATTTTCCAGAGCATGTAAATGTAATCTAACTTCATCTTCGAACTCTTTTAAATCATTATAGAGGCTGGATAACGAGTGATAATATGTCTCACCTATAAGAGCAACACATCCTGTTTTTAATAGTTCCTCAAAGCTATCTAAAACAGTGGGAAACAAAAGCTCTGCATATTCTAAAAAAACACCTGTTAGACTAAAAGAAACCTTGAATTTTCCATCAGACTCACTAATTAGATTATATATTAATTTGTTTGTTGGAAGATAACATTTTCTAGCAACTCTTTCAAATATATTGCGATTTAGATCATGATTGAAGTAAAGATCAGAAGGATCCTCATCTGAGCAAATAGAAAAAACCGAGAAGCGATTTAGCCTTACAGGCTGATGTACCTCAAAATAGAAGCATACAGAGGGCATCTCTTAACTTATCACCTCATGGTAAATGTCTAATGTTTTCTGAGCAGCTTTCTCCCATGTGAAAAAACCCGCTTCTTCTTTACCTTTTTTGGATAATGTTTTCCATAGAGGTTTATATCTTAATAGAGATATTATCTTATTTGCCATATCATCTACATCCCAGAAATCAACCCTTAGACAATGTTTCAAAACCTCTGCTACACCAGCTCTTTTTGAAACTATCACGGGCGTACCAGCTGATAAAGCTTCAAGCACTGTTATACCAAAAGGTTCACTTACGGATGGCAGCACATAAACCTTAGCTATACGATATATATGTTTAACCTCATCATCTGTTAATGCTCCTGTGAATATAACCTTGTTAGATATCCCCAAATCAACCGCCTGATGTATAAGCTTTGGCAGCATATCACCACTTCCAGCTACGACAAAAGTACAATTTTTTTCTTTCTTAACAACCTTTTTAGCTGCTTTGATAAAAAACTCTGGTCCTTTCTGAAGTGTAAGTCGACCTAAAAACAAAACGATATTCTTTTTTTCACCCTCACCAATTGGTGTGACAGCATTATGAACAACCCTTATCTTATCTGCTGGAATACCATATTTCTCAATCAATATCTGCCTTGTGAAATAGCTGACTGTTATGACCACATCTGCGTTTAACATGCCCTCTCTTTCAATGTTTATAAACCAATCATTTGGATTCAGCCAACCTGATCTATCAAATTCTGTAGAATGTATTGTAAGCACGAGAGGAATGCCAAGCTTATTTTTTAGCTTAACACCTGCTTTTATTGTAAGCCAATCATGGCAGTGTATCAAATCATAATCTCCCTTTACCTTTTCAACGCATAATTGGTTATACCGGTTCACTTTTTCAAAAAAATCCTGAGAGTCAATCTTTATAGATGTAGGGTTGTCATATGGGAAAACAAGTGTTCCATCGATTCTTTTGATAATCAGTTTCTCATTGTTTGAAGTAAACTCTTCATTGGAGTCAAAGGATGGAAGATAAAGATCGATATTAACACCTAAATCAGCGAGACTTTTTGTTAAACC
>QMST01000082.1 GCA_003649745.1 Thermoplasmata archaeon
AGCTATCCTCTTGGCTACAGAAAGTGTATTTCCTGTTCTTGAGTATACTACCACGAGTGTTTTCATACGAATTCACTTCCTCTCCTGATTGTCTATCTCGTTTCTTTTTGATATTCAAAATAAGAGTAGATAATCGTATAGGCTGCAACCAAAATTATGGGAACAAGAATGAAAAATAACGCATATCTTTGGAAAAATACTCCAATAAAAGTGATTATTCCGGCAATCTTGAACAATTTTCCCCCTATTTTGTGAGTCTTTTCCCATACTTTCTCACTGCTCAATGTCCAAGGAGTTCTGATTCCAATAAACCAGTTTCTCTTTGCGTTTTCTGTTAAGATTCCAATGTAATAAAATAAGATGCCCATAGCAGGTGCTAATGGTTGAACCATGCTGAATCTAATTCCTATATTCCAGAAGATAGTTAGAAGATAAACATAAAACAAGTATACAATTATCAACACCACAAATCCATCATAGTATTTTCTAAACTTTTCAATGTTATGCTTCAGTGGATCTATTTTTGGAATTGCAATGAAAAGCAAAAATAGCATCATAGAGAGTAGTGGCATTAAGAATAAACCCCAGAATTTTGATATATACCCATCTACTTGCCCTTGGGCATCCCAATGAGATGCTATTTTCTCAGGCATTTGAGGATAAAAATAAATACCAATGATGAAGGAGAGTAGGATTACTCCCAAGACGATTATTTCATTTTTTCTCATAATTCATAACTTAAACCTCCTACTGTTTAATAACATTTCGTTTCTAACGTTTGGTGGGTATGCAAGTGCCCCTGCCTATCATTGTTGTTAGGTAATATTCTTGGTTAGATATAAGTTTGTGCGGCATTTAGATGAGCGAAGCGAACCGCATACTCACTATTATACGCTCCCAAGAGGGATGAGAAATGCAAAGCAATTCGAAGAGTCGACAAAGGGACACCCTGCTTATTTTCTTTTACATTTGGAATGCTAGTTAATAAAAATTATCCACTACTTCTAACCTAATAACACGTAAGAAAACTTGTGGGAGCCTTTCCTCCCTCGCTTATTCCAAACCTTCTTGTTATAAAAGTAATAGCAGAAAGTTTTAAAAAATTATCACATTCCTTAAATATAATGTTACCGATTTGGATTGACATTACAGTCTCCAAAAGTTCCTAAATACACCTCTTCCTCTGGATAGATCTTAAAGAAATCTCCTCTAATTCACCATTCTAGGGTACTCAAACCTCCATTCAACGATGTCATTATCATGAAGATAATATTTGCTACAACCAACCGATGCGTATTCCCCGTTGACATAGTACTGCCAAAACCTGTTATTTTCTCCATTTTCTACCTCTCCTATTGATTCAACAAACACTGAGCCGTAGCTGGGCCAATAACTTGCTTTTACCGTGAAGTTAAAGTGATGAGCGCATTCTAAAAGGAGATCATAAACAGTGTTGTTCACTGTTGTCACATTATTATAAGAGATGTTCCAGTGGGGAGCGATGACTCTCAGGCTAACGTTTTCTACTAATTCTTTAACTCCTCCATGTTTTTCAGAGTATGAGTTAAATGCGGAGATACATCCAGATGCTAAAGAGATGACAACAAGTAGTATCGTTAAAACTACTGGAGCAACCACCTTTTTCTTCCAGGAGGTATTAATTAATCTGCTTTGTAGAAAAAATGAAATAATTGGTAGTCCAATGAATATAAAAGTAGTTACCCCTGAAATCAAATGGTACAACATAAATGGTAAACCTAGAGCGTACACAGTAAACAGGGCTTTTGTTGTATGTGGATATAACAGGTACCACCATCCAAAATTTGCCCAGATATCATAAAAGACTACGAGGATCGCACCAACACCTGCGACACAGGAAATCGATCGAATATTTATCGATTTAACCCATGGTTTCACTTTGTCTCTCACAAAAACACCTAGAAGAGCTACCATGGCAAATCCAGAATAGGTAAACATTACTATCTGGTTCATTTTCTCTCCAACAAAAATCGGGTTTCCTATCAAAACATCACTACAAATCATACTAATAAGTGGTATAAACATTGCTAATCGAAAATCCAGCAGCATTACACCAATAAAAGTAGAAACAGTTACAACCTCAAAATTAGGGAAAGGTTGAATACCTTTGGATACTAAGATATATCTTCCAATAGTAGCAAATAATGTTAACAATCCAAAAACTATCAATTTTTTGTCTATCTTTATTCTAACCATTTCTACCCTCCTTAATGATGAGGAGATGGGAATAGATTAAGAACGACAACATCCTTCTCGTCAGTGAAATACTTTTGACTTAGAATAGATGCTTTGATATTCTCTAAGTAAGTTTTTAACGCATCAAGCATCTGTACAGTGGTGTACTTTTTTGATATAGAGTCAATGTGTGTAAGAAGCTGCTGGATTTTGGAGAGATTGCTATCCATGTATGCTTTTACTTTTATCGTTATTTTTTTGAAAAAACTTTTCTGATTTAATCTCCATTTAAAAGGCTGCTCAGTATCAGTGTATTCCAGTTTATTGTTAATATAAAACTCTACTTTTTCTACATCGTCTATGGTTTTGACTTCTATGTCGATGGGGCCCAGTATCAATATCCCATGGTAGGGTATCCTTGTTTTTTTGTTCCATACGTAAACTGCGTTGTCCACTGGTCTGGCTATCTCCACAAGTTTTTTAACGTGAACTGTTATTTTTCTGGATCTGACATACCCGTTTTTTTCAGCGTAGATCTTATAATCTCCCTTTGCAGAGAGGCTAAGAGTTACGTTACCGTTTTCATCAGTTAAATACTCTGATGAACCAATGTAGACAACTGCATTCTCAACAGGGGATAGTGACTCGTTGTACACAGTGACCGTGAACTCTTCAGACCTTTTAACAGTGTTTTTACTAGTTTTTATTCTCAACGCATGTGCAGTCCAACTTTCCAGGTAACCCCACAGAACTTCTTCATTATCTTCTGTTAACTCATAATGTCCTGCACCAATCATCGGCAACGTGTAATCCACCCAGTAGTGCCACCAATCTGATTCACCAGCTATGGTTTTCACGTAGAATGCATCCCAACTAGGGTAGTATACCACCGAATAAGAGAAACCCCCCTGTTTTGATGCTTCGTCAAGTGCTCCAAGTACACTAGGATAGGGGATGTAGTATTCCTCTGTTTTACCAGAACTCTCGTTTAACGCAGTGATAGTGGAATCACTGACACATACCTTGCCCTCCCATATTGTGCTGTTTTGTCCCTCTATCCTAATATTTCCTCTCCATTCATTTATATAAACATCGCTATCTACATTACTATTATTACTATCCTCATTTTCTCCAGCGTTCTCATCTCTTGTTTTTCTGGGTTCTGTCTTATTGATACTCGCTCTTAGAATCCTATCATGGCTCTTCTCACTGTTCCTATCTCCACTATCCTCAGATTTGTATATTTTAATGGGATATGGTTTTCCCAGCAGGGCTGGGATCACATAAGATGTCATCCACTCGGGGTTCAAGCTTTGATGCATCGACCAGTTGAAATAGCCTTCTCTCTGCTGTAGGTTTAGAAGGAAATCAATGGGTGAGAAACCATTTGTTCTCCAATTATCAGATGTGGGATCCTGCCCCGCTGCTGCTATAGCCAACACCGCCCAGGCAGTGGATGCAGCATTGGCTGCACCCCATGATTGAAAACCTCCGTTATTGGTTTGAAGAGTTTTCAAAAAAGAGAGAGCATTCTTAATAACATTGGAGTCACTATTCTCACCTGAAGCCATAAGA
>QMST01000083.1 GCA_003649745.1 Thermoplasmata archaeon
CTTGGTAGTAAAAAAGGAGAATACACTCTGAACGAGTTTCTCATAGGATCCCTGCTTGTTCAACCTTGTATTATCTCTTACTGGTCAGCACTCAATTACTATGGTTTCACTGAACAGATACCATCAACTGTCTTCATACAAACCACATCAAGGAAAAAGAAACAAGAAATAGAGATCTTTGGAGTAAGATACAAGATAATTAGAGTCAACAGAGAAAAAATATTTGGAATAGAAAAAACCTGGATAGAGGAAGAGCAGATAACTATAACAGATAAAGAAAAAACTATCATAGATTGTCTTGATAAACCAAAATATTGTGGCGGAATAATAGAAGTGGCTAAAGCACTCAAAACAAGAGATTACAATCCAAATAAATTAATTAAGTATGCAGAGAAAATAGGTAACTCAGGGGTTATAAGGAGACTAGGTTATCTAAATGATTTGTTTTCCCTGCAGATGGATATCTCTAGTATAAAAACCAGGAATTATCTTCTACTTGACCCAACCATGCCGAAAAAGGGAGAAACCAATGCAAAATGGAGACTAATAATAAATACAGACTTAAGAGGAATTGAATGATACCAACCAGCGAGATAAGGAGAAAAGCAAGAGAAAATGGTGTTCCAGAAACCACAATAGAAAGAGACTACTCGCAGAACTGGTTACTCTCGATGTTGCCAAAGAACATCATGGTGTTAAAAGGTGGAACAGGAATCAGAAAGGTTTACATCGAAAACTACAGGTTTTCTGATGATCTAGACTTCACGCTTACACAACATATCAAAACAGAGGATTTAGAAAAACAGTTGATCAAAGCAATAGAGGATGCAAAAACAAAAAGTGGGATAAATTTTAACGAGAACATAAAGATTGAGGAAATAGAAAACGGTTACGAGGTAGTGGTTTACTTCAGAATCCTCAGAAGAACAGGATCTCCATTGAGAATAAAAATAGATATAACCAAGGAGGGAAACGAGAAAATCCTTTTACCCATTGGAAATAAGGACATCATCCATGGTTATTCAGATGAGTTCAAAGGAACTACATTGGTTTATACCCTTGATGAAATCTTCGCTGAGAAGATAAGATCATTGTTTGAAAGAACTAGACCAAGAGATCTCTATGATGTGTGGTATCTCAAAAACCTAGATCTAAGAAAAGCATTTAAAATCTTAGATGAGAAATGTAGGTTTAAAAATGTTCAGATTGATTTAGATGATCTAGAGAAAAGAAGAGAAGATTTTAAGGGAGCATGGATGGTTTCACTAAGACATCAACTTAAAGAACCACCGGATTTCAACCTAGTCTACGAGGAGACAATAAATTTCTTAAGAGAAACTTTAGACCTGTAAAAACTAATTTCATGTACCAGAACAGGTGCAGAAAAATAAAAGAAAAAGGTTTAAAGTGACAGACTCATTATCCAAAAATCAAAGTCGTGAAAAACCGTAAAAACTTTGGTTGATTTTTCTCCTGTTACACCGTTTGAGTCCTGCCGGGCCCATTAGATTATCCTTTGAAGACATAGATTGTAGATCAAACATTTTGAGATTTTATTCAGGTAAAAATATCTGCTAAATCTATACGTTGATACCTTGTTTTATCTGGGGTGTTATGAGCAAAATATAGTCTCATATCCTTTGGCTGAATAATCCAGGATACAACTGTAGTATATGAGCCATTTTTGTCAGGATAACGACATATGTCAGATGAATCTCTACCATTTTTATCTGTTCCACCCTTGTGATCTCTCATTATCTTTTTGATTATATCAATTGTTATCTTCCCATAGTTTTTCTCAAGAAGCTCAACTGATCTTTTTGCTCTTAGAAAAGTACTTTGATCAACATTTTCTTCCCCAGGGTATACTGAGCCAGTTAGATTTGGATCCAGAAATTGATGATGGTTTGCATGCCATAAAATACCATTATAGGTTTTTGTAATATCTGTAGAGTTTCTATACACAAAACAGATATAATTATGTGTTTGTTCTATTGTGATTATATCTCCATTTTTATCGCAAAAAGAAGGGATGGAGTTATCCCAAAAATGAGGCCAAAATCTATTTCTACCAGATGCTCTAACAATGTTTTCCCATAGTTTTTGCACCTCAAAAATGTTTTTACATCTCATCATCGTTAACCTTTCGATACTATATGTTGAAACACCACTTTTCTCGTCAACATACCTTGTAATGTTTTTGGTAAGCGATAAACCATTTCCCCCAAAACCTAAACCAGCTTGATTCATCAAAGGCAGCTCATAAAAAATTGGCAACCCACAAAAAACATAGCTATAATTCTCTGTTTCTATATCTGCTATGACAAAAATATTTGTTAGAAATCTACTATAAACATGAGTTAGAAAAACGTTTTTTACATTATCTCTTCTCATATCAAGGTTTTGTGCAAGAAATGTTTCATTGTTTTTTGTAGCATTGCCTGTTACAAGGATAACAGTACATTGATTTGACTTAGTAAATAGGTTGAAAATATTTAACAGATTCTTTATTCCAATTCCCGTACTATTTGAAAGTCCCTGCAGTTCCTCAATTAACCATGGTGAATAAATAGAAAGGTTTTCTAATGTTTTCTCAGCATAATCATCAGCTGGAGGTTCTTGTATCAATCTTGCAAAAAATCCTAAAAATTTGTAAAAAAAGAAAAATTTCTTTCCAGCCTTATGTCCATAATCATAATGATCCTTAGCATAAATATATGAGAAAAACTGTTTTGTTTTTTTGTTTAAGTATACCATGCTTTTTTGTTTGATAGAATGGGATGCTAATGCAAATTGTACACCTAGTAGGGAGATCGTGAGCAATAAAACCATTAATTTAAGTTTTGCATTTGACACAAAATCATCATATATCTCATATAATATTAATTTATCGATTTATATTATTAAAAATGAATACTATTTAAAGATAAATTAAGATTAATACAGACTTTGTAATGACCCCTTATCCAGTGTAAACATGAGGTTATCTACTAGGAACAGTGTCTTTACTAAGAACAGGGTTTTTCTTCGAATTGTCATTCTATGCTTACCCTGTATTTCTCACCTTTTTTCTTTTTTTCTTTACGCTTTATAACAACATCAAGAACACCATTCTTATATGTAGCCTTGGTGGTTTTTGGTTTTACTTCACATGGAAGATCTACTACTTTGTGGTATTTGCGTTTAGGCGTATCAACGTTTATTTCAAGTGTATCCTCGGTTACTCTTAGATCAATGTCATCCTTCTCCACACCAGGTATCTCCACTGTTACAGAAACCTCCTCATCTCCTTCTATAACATCAGTCAAAGGCTCTCTTTCCTCGGATATAATCCTTTCTCCCTCTGGCGTTATCGATGGTTTATTACCAAACTCCTCTATTTTAGGTTTGCCATCAGGTCCTATCCTAATACTAAAACCATGTACAAATGGTTTATTCCAATCTATCTGATCAAAAGGAACATCTCTAAGCATTCTCTCCAGCATACGTTGCATTTCCTCAAATATTCGTTCGAAATCCTCATCATCAAACCCAAAGAAATCAAACGAGCTCTTCCTGCGTCTTTTGTCCCTATCTCTTCTAAATGGATCCATAGACTCTACCTCCAATATTCACATATATAGTGTATTCCATTTGCTATTTAATATTTTCCGTAAAATCCTTAGAGACTGTCAACAATTTTCTCACCTCCAGAAAAGATTGTAGATCGAGCACCAAGCAATAATCCAGCTCTTTACAGACGGTAAAGAGCTATGATATGGGAATCTTTTCCAGAATCGTTTTA
>QMST01000084.1 GCA_003649745.1 Thermoplasmata archaeon
CCTTTATTCTGTCTGACCTAGGAGCTGTAAGTCGTAAAAGATGTTTATATAGTCTAGATGTAAAAGGGTATAAAATAGGCGATCTAAACTTGTAATAACAAGTCATCAGGGATTTTTGTCTAGCAGAAGTATTGCATACTTCTGAGGTACCTATGTTTTTTGGTTTTTGTAAAATTAAACTGTGTTTTTCGAGTTTTGCCGATGGTAAGTCTTTTTCCGCTTCGCTCCAAGAAGCTTTTGTTATACTAGCTAAAGGGGTGGTAATAATTATTACGGATACCAAAATATTTAGTATTAACTTTTTTTTCATGCTTACCCCCTACCTAAATAAAATGTTTGTAGATTTATATAAATATTTCGAGAGTATGGCACTGTGAAGTTAGTCCTACATACTCATTATGTGATAGTAGTGTCGACATATAGCATGTATATTGGTGTGTTGTTTATCCATAGATAATTTCTAAGTGCCCCCCCTAATCTAATGCCAAAAGATTTAACTATTGAATCAAACATTCATAAAAAATAATGAAGGAAGAGAGATTGTTTTTAACAGGTGCTCTAATACTTCTCATTGTATACAGTGTTGTGGCATGTCTCTTGTTTCAGACCTTTGTTTTTGGTAGAACAAAGGTCTCTATATGGTTCCTAATTCTAATAGCACTGATACTTACTCCAGTTATTATTATTGGAAGGTATTACATATTTGCTTATATAAAAAGGAGGAAAAGGTGAAGGATAATTTATTATCACTACCTCTAGAAGATTAGGATGCAAATTCAATTCCCACTAGGATATATCTCCCTGGGTTTTTAGTGTGAAATCCATGGTTGTAGCTTTTCCTGTCTTAAGATTAAATATTGGTAATTTACCTGGATCCGGTACAAAGTTTAACATTTTTTGATAACTTGTTTGTGCTTGCCAACTAGATGCGTTTATCAGGGTTATACCCCTGTATTCTCCTATTTTTGACAGGTGTACATGTCCTGTTACAAAAACATCTGGTATTCTATCTATTATCATATAATCCACATGCTCTGGTGCTATCGGAGTGTGACCACCATATATTGGAGCTAAATGTCTTTTTTTAAGTATTGTTTTCATTATCTCCACAGGCTCATTGTATTTCAAATTCTGGATATTTATTGCAAAATCCAATAGACTTTGACCATGATATGATAATATTTCTACGCCATTCAATGATAGATAACAGGGGTTTCCAACAAAGGTTATATCTACCCCTGAGAACAGGTCTCTGATTTCTTTTTCAAAAGCTGGTTGCGGCTCAGCAGGTCTAACTGCATCATGGTTCCCAGGTTGTATTATAACCGATACATGATCTGGTAGTCTTTGAAGTTGTCTGGCAAGTTCTTCATATTGATGGTAAACATCTTTTATTTGGAGTTCCTTTTCTTGATTTGGGTATATTCCTATTCCATCTACGGTATCACCTGGTATAACAAGATATTTTATTTTCCCTGCGACCTCTCTTTGTCTATTATTGCCTAGTTCCCCGTTTATCCATTTTATAAATCTGTTCCATTCTTCCTCAAGGAACATCCTGCTGCCAATGTGGATATCTGCTGGGAATGCTGCATATAATGGCAGATCTGCTTTATGTTTTTCATGTTGGATACTTACATCTGGGAAAACAATTTCTTGTGCAATTATTATATCCCCTTTTCTACTTAAAACACCTTTTACACCTATTATCTCATCGAAAACAACCTCGTTTGCTATTTGCAGAAGTCTATGATCATCCTTGGGAATGAGAACCATGATGTTCCCTGTTTCATCTTCTAACTCTATAAGCCTATGTCCATTTACTGTTGTTCTTACATCTTTAACTATTCCAATCAATTGAATATCTCTTATGTTGTTTTTCGCTATTCTATCTACTGAGATCGCGTTTAAAACTTCTCTTCTCTGTTTTTTTATTATTTTTTTGAGACTATTGTATCTACTCTGAAACAAGTATGCAAAATCTTTTGTTTCACCCTCACAGGTACTGTTTCCTGTTACATCCTTGATAATCCTTATTTCAGGTTCATATTCTTTTGCAAGAGGTTTCCAAGATTTAATAGAACCTATGCCAATGTTTCTGAAGTGTAAAGTAGCTGCTAGTTGGTTCTCTTCAGAGTTTTTTGTCTCATCAACCATTAGTTGAGTTGTTAGTTCATCTTGCTGAGTGTTTATCTCCTCCATACCATTAGTATCTGATTGTTTTTGAATCTCAGGTTCCTCTATGGTTGATGTTTCAATTTTTTTAATATCCCCTAAGGTTAACACTAGGGGGGTTTCTTTAAAGTTTTTCAATAGCTCAGTTGCGAAATCCTCTGGTTTTTCTTTTGATAATATGTAATCTAATGCATCTTTTTGAACAAGGGTGCCATGTTTTGAGAATAAATCTACTATGGTTTTCATAATTTTTTATCATCCTTAGAAATGATAAGGGTGTCGTGATAAAACGTAAAACATTTTTACAGTTTTTAGACATTACGGTTAAACAAAAACTAGGGATATTTCGAAATAAATATATAGATTAGATTACAAATATTAAAATTAGGTTGTGCTGAGAATTAATGATATGTATGAAAATTTATAAACATGGAGATGAATTGTTAATAAGTGCTTGTGATGAAAACATTTTAGGTAAATATTTTAAAGAGGGAAAATTTAGACTCAGGGTGAAGAAAAAATTTTATGATGGAATAAGAGTAAACACGAAGACTTTAAAAGAATATTTGGAAAAAGCAACAATTGCAAATCTTGTTGGCGAAGAAACAGTCAATTGCGCAATAGAAGCAGGCATTGTGGATCCAGAATGTGTGATAAGGATACAAAATGTTCCGCATGCTCAAATGGTTAGAATGCTATAATTTTTCAATTCTCTTTTTCATGTTTTTCCAGTGAGTGCCCATCCAGTATACTTTTTTGCAATTTTCACAAAACCAGAACTCCTTGTTGTTTTCAAAAACCTTTTTTGGAACTAAATTTTTGACTTTTTCTCTATCAATTTTTACTATTGGTGCATTGCAAACAGAGCATCTAGAAAGAATTTTTTTCTCCTCTAAACCAAATTTTTTAATCACACTCTTTATCTGCTCATCTAGATCCACAGGTTTTATCTCTATTGTTCTCAGGTTTTCTCTTTTCGCAGTGATTACAAGGTTTTTATCCCTGGTCAATATTATCCGGTTTTCTTTTTTTGCTAATTCTATAATATCCTCATCTGGCAAATCATTATCTATATATACTGTATCATAACCCAATAGACGAAGCCATTTTGCAAGTGTACCTAGCATTTGATCACATAATAGTTTGATCATTGTTTTATCCTATAATGAAACAATACTCCGTGTCCTAGTTTTTTATAACCCACTAGGTCTAGTTTTATTATTTCTCTGCTTGATTTTATTCCCTCTCCATCAGCGACGGTTGGTGTATCCTTTCCCCCGATAATCATAGGGTTCATGTAAATATATATGTCATCTACGTATCCTGATTTTATAAAACTCCATATTACTGTTCCTCCGCCTTCTACTAAAATGCTTTTTATACCCTTTTTAGAAAGCTTACTTAGAGCGTCTTCTAGGTCTACAAAACCTTTTTTTGATTTGCATTTTATAATTTCAACATCTTTTCTACCTTTAAACCTGTTAGTAGATGTTGTTGTCAAAATTATGGTTTTTCCTCTGAGCACGTTTGCATCATCTGGTATCTGGCATTTACTATCA
>QMST01000085.1 GCA_003649745.1 Thermoplasmata archaeon
CCTGTTAGAAAAGGTGACTTGGTGGTAATAGTCTCTGGATCAGGTGAGACGATACCTTCTAAAATGACTGCTGAGATAGCTAGGAACATTGGTGCCAAGCTTGTTTCCATCACTGCTAATAAGGAATCCCCTGTGGCACAGTTTGCAGATATTTCCATAGTTCTTAATGCTACTTGTCAGGAGAATGAGCGTTCAGAGTTGGCGCCACTAGGAACATTGTTTGAGGCAAGCGCTTGGTTACTATTAGATAGCATAGTAGCAGAGCTTATGCATGCCAAAAATGAGACAGAGGAAAGCATGCGTAAAAGACATGCAACCTTGGAATAAAACCTAGAAAAACAAGGTTTTTTTAGAAAAATCTATTAAAGCTATTTTTTAATTACCTAAGTGATAAAATGGAGGAAAAAACAAATATAAACATTCCCAGGGGAACAAGGGATTTTTCGCCAGATGAGATGCTCAAACGTAGACATGTTGAAGACAGGATAAGAAACATTTTTCAAAACTTTGGATACAGAGAGGTTCAAACACCCACGTTTGAACATTTAGAGCTTTTTACTCTGAAATCCGGTGAGGAGATAATAGAAGAAATATATGTGTTTAAGGATAAAGGCAATAGGGATCTAGCCTTGAGACCAGAGCTCACCGCGCCAGTGATCAGATTTTATGTTGAAAAAATGCAGATGGAGTCAAAACCACTGAAATTGTTCTACATTGGAAACTGTTACAGGTATGATAGACCTCAGAGGGGTAGATATAGAGAATTCACACAGGTTGGCTGCGAGCTAATAGGTCCAGATACGCCAGAGGCTTATGCAGAACTTATCTACCTAGCATATACTCTTCTAAAAAACATTGGTATCAAAAACATTGTTTTGAGACTAGGAAACCTGGATATAGTGTATGCTTTTCTTGAAAATATGGGTGTGAGGAGAAACCAGTTTAGAGAGCTAATGCATCTTATAGATAAATCAAGGTTTTACGAGCTTGAAAAAAAGCTTTATGAGATGAGAGTAGCTAAAAACAAGATTAAAATGTTTAAAGAGTTTCTAAAATGTGATAATATAAACAAAGTAGAGGAGTTTATAGAGACCACAGCTGTAAAAAGATTTAAGGAGGTAGTTGATTTTTTAAAAATTTTTGGGATTAATGAGTTTGAAATAGATATGAAAATAGTAAGAGGGTTAGACTATTATAAAGGAGTTGTTTTTGAGATAGATGCACCTATACTTGGAGCAGAAAAACAACTCTGCGGCGGGGGAGAATACGAGCTTGTTCCTCTATTTGGTGGAAAAGAGGTTTCAACAGCTGGTTTCGCCATAGGTTTTGACAGAGCAATTATCGCCCTAGAAGAAGAAGGATATTCTTTTCCTGAGCAGAAAATAGATGTCTATGTGATACCAGTAAATGAAAAAATGTTAAAAAACGCTATTAAAATCGTAAATATGCTCAGAGAAAACAACATTGCTGCAGATATTGATCTTATGAGGAGGGGATTGACAAAAAGCCTGAAATATGCCTCATCTGTCAAGGCAAAAAAAACTGTGATAGTTGGTCCAAAGGAATCAGAAAAAAAATGTGTAATAATTAGGGATATGAGCTCTGGTAAACAAGTAGAAGTTAAAACAAAGGATTTGTTATCTAAGACAAAGATGTAAAAATAGTGAATATTAGATGGTATCAAAAAAGATTTATATTTTAGATACTTCTGCGATTCTTTCTGGGAAATCTATTTCACCAGTGGATGGTGAAATGTTAGCACCTGAGAGTGTCTCACTTGAATTTAGAAAAAGCGGGAGGGACTATAGAAATTTTCAGTTTCTCATAGAGAAAGGTTTACTGATAATTTCACCATCTAAGAACTCTATAAGCCTAGTAAGAAAAGTTGCTGAGACAACAGGTGATATAGGAAGGTTGTCTAATGTTGATATAGATGTTTTAGCTCTTGCATTGGACAAGCAAAAAGAAAACTTTGATGTGATGATATTAACAGATGATTATTCTATTCAAAATGTTGCACATGCTATGGGGATCAAATTTATCTCTTTATCTCAGAAGGGTATAAAAGAGGAGTTTAAATGGATATATGTGTGCAGGGGATGTGGAAAAAAATTCGATAGACATATTAAGGTTTGCCCCATATGTGGTAAAACCACAAAGAGTATAGTAATACGTTCATATAAGATAAAGAGGTAGGTTTTTTTATGTTTAAGGATATCTGGCATAGGTTTTGGCACACAAAAGAAGGACATATACCAGTTATTAGGGATATAGTTATCGCTTTTCTCATATTGCTTACAATAATGGTTTCATTATGGGGTTATACTGGCCAACCGTTTCCTCAGGCTCCATTAGTGGTTATTGAATCTGGGAGCATGATGCACAAAGACGCCTCTTTTGGCAAGCTTCACACTATAGACCCTGGGGATCTGGTTTTAGTGGTAGCTGTTCATTCTAAAGCTGATATTATAACCTATGGAGAGGCAAAAAATGGGGAAAAAACTTGTTTCACCTATGGAAGCTATGGAGATGTTTTGATTTATAGACCCGACACTAATGGAGATGGAAGTATATCTGATTATATAGACAAAGATAGAACTCCTATAATTCATCGTGCTATGTGCTGGGTTGAATATAACAAGGATACAAGACTCTACACAGTTAAAGAGTATGGAATAATAAATGCAACCTCTATAACTATAGAAGAACTGGGTTTAGAAAATTACAAGCCAAAATGGTCAGGATTTATCACCAAAGGCGATAACAACCCAGTTTGTGATCAGAGCAATATCTACTATAGTCCCATTTGTCCACAGCCGGTACCTGTTAGTCATATAATTGGAAAAGCAAGAGGCGAGATACCCTGGTTTGGCCTGATAAAACTGGCTTTTTTCGGTAACAATGTTGAACCTCAGGAGGGATGGACAACCATTCTTTTTGCTACCGCGCCTACAGATTGTTGGATATGCCTAGGGATATGCCTGTTGATCCTGATACTTATACCATTTTCCCTAGATATCTATGATTACCTGAAAAAGAAAAAAGATTAAATTTTGCAATATAAAATTAATTTTTTACCTCAGTCTCTGATATACCAATCTGGCAGAGATTCATATTCTATCGGATCCTTATATCCAGCCTCTTTAAAACCTTTCAATCTAAGCAGGCAGGAGTCACATTTACCGCAAGCTTTTTTTCTACCTTTATAACACGACCAGGTAAGTTCCAAAGGTGCACCTAGTTCTATTCCCTTCTTTATTATTTCGCTCTTGGAGAGATCTATTATAGGGGTTTGAATGTCAATTGTTTTTCCTTCTACTCCAGACTTTGTTCCAACCTCTGTCACCTTTTTAAACGCGTTTATAAACTCAGGTCTACAGTCAGGATATCCAGACCAGTCTACAGCATTAGCTCCAATAAATATTGCATCGGCGCCAATATTTTCTGCATATGCTAGAGCAAGTGATAGAAAAATGATATTTCTCGCTGGAACATACGTTGAGGGGATACTATTCCCAATTTCTTCCATACTTCTCTCTTCCAATCTCTTATTTTTATCTATTAATGAAGAGATTTTACATAGTTTACCCAGGTCTACATCTAATATGATATGCTCTTTCGCACCAAGTTTACTAGCAACCATTTTTGCAGATTCTATTTCCTTGGAATGACGTTGTCCATATTTTACTGTCAAGCAGTAGAGATC
>QMST01000086.1 GCA_003649745.1 Thermoplasmata archaeon
ACAATACAGCACCATCAAATGGTAAGTTATATTTTCGCTGGTAGCAGACAGAGCTTAATCAGGGCAATATTTGAAAAAAAAGAAAGACCATTTTACAGATTCGCAAAGCAAATGAGATTACAACCTCTAAATGTGGAGACATTAGAAGAGTTCATCATATCTAAATTTAAAGACACAAACAAGGAAATTGATAAAGATGCAGCAAGATGGATAGCCGAGTTTAGTAGAGGAATACCATATAATGTTCAGCATCTATGTCATGAGATATGGTACGCAACTGATAGCAAGGCGAATCTAGGTCTTGTTAAAAAAATATTATATGAAAAGATTCTACCATCTCTAAATGATGGTTTTCAAACAATCTGGGAGGACATAAATAGTTATGAACAAAGGAAGCTACTTATAGGGTTAGCTAATGAGTCCAAACCAAGGATATACTCACAAGATTTTATAAAAAAATATGATTTAAAAACACCTAGTCATGTGAGAAAAGCTCTTAAATCATTGGAAGAGGCAGGCATAGTAGATGAGAACAAAATTCAAGATCCATTCTTTGAAGAATGGGTTAGAAAAAAATTTACCCTTTAAACAAGGATGTTAAAATTATGATGATAGAAACTATAGATCCTCTAATGCTGCTGTGGATTCTACTAATAGGAATAATAATAGGCTTGGTGATTACATTAGCATTTGTATACAGGGTTGCAGTAGCTCCTCTAAGAAAAAAGATAAAAGAACTACAGGCTGAGAAACAATCACAATCTACACTCTATGGTTTAATATCCGAGCAATTTGCACCATTTATGAAATATTACCCGTTTAACCCTGAAAATTTTAGATTTATAGGCACACCAATAGATGGAATACAGTTTGAAAAAGACAAGGTAGTATTTGTAGAGATAAAAACACATAAATCCAGGCTAACACCTTTGCAAAATCATATAAAAAACCTGGTAAAAAATAAGAAAGTAGAATGGTTTGAGTTTAAAATAACAAAATAATCAAAACAACTCCTCTAGTTTCTTTTTTAAGATATCACTAATCAGTTTTCCATCAACTTTTCCTCTAAGCCTTTGCATCACCAACCCCATTATAGGATTAAAAGAATTTTCAACACCTCTCTGGGTTATAAAATCTTTTCTGCTAGAGACAATATCTTCTATAAGTTTCTCAACTTCCCTTAGATCAATTCTTGCTAGGCCACAATCTTTTATAGCTCTATCAATACTACATCTAGGATTAGAGGATAGATATCTTAAAAGTTCCGGTATTCCCTCCTTAGCAAATTTTCCTTCTTTTAACGCGGAGAACACGTTTAAAAGCATATCCAAGTTGATTTTTTCTGCATCAACACCTTCCTTCTCAAGCTCAGGAATTGTATTCAAGATCGTTCTTGCAACTATGTTCTCAAATTTAGGAAATTTTTTAACAATAAATTCAAAATCTTTTTCATACCCAGCAAGGAGTATTTGTTTTATTTGCTCCTCATTTAGCACATATCTTCTCTTTAGCCTCTCCAATTTTTTCTCAGGCAACTCCGGTAGATTCTTCCTAAGTTTATCAAGATAATCTTTTTTAACCCTTATTGGTGGCACATCTGTCTCAGGGTACATCCTTGCTGCACCAGGTAAAGGCCTCATATATTCTGTTGTATCATCTGGTAATGCTCTTCTCACCTCTTCTAACACGCCATCCAATGCCTTAGCAGCTCTATCCTTGATAACCTCTACAGCTTTTTTCAGAACATCTTTCTTCCCTATACAAATTGCAAATGCATCATCCTTTTTTAGCTTCAATCTCTTGGATATTTCTTCAACAATTTCTTCACTTATACCATAACCTGGAAGCTCATCTGTATGTATTAACCCCCCTATACCAGATGCTATTTTCGCATGAGTTGCAAGTTCTTTCCCAAACCTACTATTTCCAAGTTTCAACAACCCTCTAAACCCAGGGAGTAAAACAGCTAAAGCTATGCTATCACCTTTTTCTAAAGACTTTTTAACAATCCTGGAATCTGCTCTTCTTAGAACATCAGTTATTTCTAAAACCTTGCTATTTAGAATCTTTTCCCTAGTAATTTTTCTCTCCTGCAAGATCTCTTTTATTTTAATTAGATCTAATTGCCTTAAAACCTCTTTTTCTAATACTCTAGAAATTGCACTCAGAGATTGAACACCTTTTATCTCAACTCTAGCCCCATTTTTTATTGAGACATTCAGATCCTGTCTTATTGTTCCAAGACCACGTTTTACTCTCCCAGTGGATTGAAATATCGAACCAATATACTCTGCAACTTCTCTAGCATGCCCTGGGTTTTTTATACTTGCATCTGTGGCAACTTCTACTAGAGGTATACCAAGTCTATCCAAACCATAGTTGACCAGATTTTTCTCCTCCTTGATTTTCCGGGCAGCATCCTCTTCTAAAGCTATAGTTGGAATACACACATCCTTGATCCTCCCATTAACAGCTACAAGCGCTGTTCTCTGAAAACCAGATGTGTTAGACCCATCAATCACAATCTTACGCATAAAATGTATCTCATCCACTATCCTAGCATTTATCATGAGTGCTATAGTAAGAACAATATCAACCGCCTCTCTATTGGCAAGATGCGGTGGTTCCTCATCAGCTTCAACTAAACAAGTAGATCTCTCAGATGCAGTATACAAAAACCTTCTCTTCCTTTTCGCCTCTAACAATGCAGCCTTGTCAATATCACCTAGTTCACTCTGTGTAGGTCTAAGCACACGTTCAAAAAAATAATCTATATCCTCTGTAATCACAGAAGGACAACCGCAGAACAGCTTATGAGTATCAAGCTGTTGATGAATCTCCAATCCTGCCTTGAAACCAAGTTTCTTGTAATCCATTAATAAAATGTAAAGATGAAGCATTTTATTACCATTTCTAAATTGCAGCAATGCCCAAAAATAAACTGATTTTTTAACCCCTACCCCTTAATAAAAAAATAAAATTTATATATCAAAAAATATTTACAACATATAAAAAAGGAAGGAGGGGATGAAAAATAGAGGAAGCACTAAAAAAAGTTTGCAGCTGGCTGTTTCTAATAGGAATAGTCGTAGCAGTAATTGTCGGCCTACTAATGGGTGGCAACTGGTACACAGATACAAACAACTATGTAGCCATAACACTAGCAGTCCTAGGGTTCATAGTAGGAGTACTATCCTTCTTCGCAGTAGGAACCATCACAAAAGACAAGATACCAACATTCTTAATAGCAGCCCTGCTTCTGATTGGAATCGGAGCAACATCTACATGGTTTAACAATCTACAGGTGATAGGCCCATTCCTTAGCAACATAGCAGGAATGATCGCAGTATTTATTGCACCAGCTGCAGGACTACTAGCAATAAGAGCAATATGGGATGTTGGAAAAGGAGAGGAAATAAACAAGTTGATCTCAAAGAAATAAAAAATCTATCTTTCTCCTATTTTTTATTTATAATATTTTTTCATAAACCATCTATAAAAATCTATAATTGTTGCGAAAAATAAGCCAGCAACCATCCCACCTATAAGTATCTCCATTGAAAGCAATTTTTCACAACTCCTTCACATTTTATATTTCTATTTTATTATATATTTAAGTGTTATAGCACAGATATCGAAATCACATTAACACATGATAGCTTGCTACATGTTATATTTTGTCACTAATGATATTTAAAATTTTACA
>QMST01000087.1 GCA_003649745.1 Thermoplasmata archaeon
AGAAAAGCATCAAACAATAAAGAAATAGTTAATTGGTCTACATTGGGTTCCGGTTTTGTCGGTGCACCAAATCGATTTATTACAGCTGCTCATGTTATCAATAATCTCAAAAAAAGCAATATTAATCAACACCAAGACGGGTTATAAAATTTGAAAAAAACATTCCAAAAAACGGGGGTTTAACTGTTTCCTTGACAAAAGTCATTGTTAAACCAGATGTTAAAGATGCTTTGGAATTTATTGAAAAAACCCGTAAATCCAAAGGGAGTAGAGTATTTTTTGTTATAATCGGTGATTGCATGGTTGACTACCGTGGACGTGCCAGATCATTTCTCGACTGGGGTGAAAGAGTTGTAATGATCAAACAAGATGGCACCCTGTTGGTTCATCAGCCTGTTAAACGCGAACCTGTAAACTGGCAACCCTCCGGCTCAATAACAGAATGCTCAGTTGAGAACAATTACCTTGTGCTAAGATCACGTCATAGTAGACCACCTGAGAAAATGAAAATATCTTTCCGTAGTTTAAAACTTGTAGCTGCAACATCTCTACGTGACAAAGCAGACCTAGTAATAGTTGGCATGGAATCAGATGTTGTAAACGAGATCATAAACAATCCAAACATCATAGAAGAAGGACTACGTATTTGTAAACGAGAAAAACATGTAAAATCTGGTTTAATTGACCTCTTCGGCTATGATCAAAACCATGTCCCAGTGGTTATAGAGGTGAAAAGAAGCACTGCAACCATTAGCGCAGTGCAACAGCTTAGAATGTATGTCAACGATGTTAAAAAAGATGTTGAAGAGTCAAAAGTCCGTGGTATACTCTGTGCGCCAAGGATTCCAAGCATGGTGAAAAAACTGTTATCTGATTATGGTCTTGAATGGCGTGAGGTTGAGCGACGTGTTGTTTTACCTGATGATAAACAAAAAACATTAAAAGATTTTAAAAAAACATGATTCTCCAGGCTACCATTTTAAACTGCTACTCATTTAAAAAACAGTTTTATCTAAATCCGTATACCATAAAATTGATAATAAGCTAATTCTTCACATTTCTCACAACATCTATCACTGTTCCATCTCTATACTCTATTATTGCCACAATCTCATCTCCTAGTTTTGGTGGCTTTGGCTCCTTACAAAATCCTTTCACCCTCCTGTAGATATCCTCTATCTCAACAATATGAACTTTTCCTTTTAAATCCTCTATTAGATCCTCTCTCCTGGGATTTACAGCTATTCCTCTTTCTGTTATCAGAACATCTACAGTCTCACCAGGTGTTGTGACAGTTGTAACCTCCTTTCTTATAGCTGGTATTCTTCCTCTGGTTGTTGGCATGAGGACTATTGTTATTCCAGCTCCTGCAGCTACGTCTTGATGACCACCTATTCCATGTAACAGGAATCCATCAGAGTGAGTATTCACATTGACATTGAAATCAAAATCAATCTCTGTACCCCCTAGAAAGGCTGCATCTAATTTATCTACAGCGCATCCTCCTGAATGTATATCAGCATAGAAAGTATTATTTATCTCCACATGCATAGGATTCCTCCTAAGAGAATCTATAGCTGCCAGATCAAACGTCTGACCATCTAGCACCTTTTTCATTGTTCCCTCCTCTAACATGTCCACGACATATTTTGTAGTACCACCCATTACAAAACTTCCAACTATTCCATGTTTCTTCATATACTCATGCACAAATTTTGTAGCAGCTAAGCTTATACCACCTGCTCCTGCTTGGATTGATATACCATTTTTTAATACTCCAGCTGCCTCAAGAACTCTGACAGCATCTCTGGCCATTTTCAATCTTGCTGGGCTCCTTGTTATCCTCAAAGTACCAGTTTGTATCCCAGATGGGTCTCCTATAGAGTTTACTTTAACAATGTAATCTACAAATGTCTGCTGAACTATTGCAGGAGTAACTGGATATGGTTGAACATTATCTGTTATAACAATGGTATTCTCAGCATAGACTGTATCTGTGTATGCATACCCCATTGCACCAAAGGCTGATTTTCCATATCTACCATTACAGTTTCCATAGTCATCACACACTGGTGCAGCGATGAAGGCTACATCTAAATCCAGTTCACCACTAGCTGCAGCTCTTGCTCTACCCCCATGTGATCTCAGCACAGCTGGCTCACTCAGTTTTCCACCATATGAGACAAACTCTCCAACTGGTCCATTCATACTTCCTTCTATCCTTGTTACAACCCCATTTTTTATATGCTGTATGATCTCCTCATGAACCGGAAACAAAGCTGTAGGAGCTAATTTTATATTTTTTATTCCCATCTTCGCAATTACATCAATAACCATGTTAACTACTGCATCTCCGTTTCGGAGATGATGATGAAATGAAATCGTATCTCCATCTTTCAGACCAACCTTTTTGATTGCCTCCCTTATAGATTTAAGCACCTTGCCTTTTCTAGGATGATGGAATTTTAATCTCGGCGCCTTACGCCTGCCAGAGGGTGGAGTTGAAAATGGACCCCTGTAGGGTTTGAGTTTTCTTCCCGCAAGCTCTGATGGTATCTCCCTACCAGCAGCGTTTATCATAGCACACCTCCCAATTTCAATATTCTCTCAGCTCTTTTAACAACCGGTTTGTCTATCATTCTACCATCAAGAGAAATCACACCAAGATCTTTTCTTTTAGCTTCCTCTATAGCTTTCATAACCCTCTTCGCATATTCGATTTCTTCTTTCGTGGGCGTGAAACACTCGTGTATATATCTTATCTGCTCCGGGTGAATTGCGCCCTTACCATCAAAACCCATCTTTATAATTCTCTTTGTCTCATCCATAAGCCCATCCATATCATCAATTCTGCTGTAAACGGTATCGAGAGCCTGTATATCAAAGGATTTTGCAACTGTAACGAGTTTTGAGCGTGCATACAGCAGTGTGTCCCAGCTCTTATCCCCACCAATATCTCTGGTGAAATCCTCGGCGCCAAAAGCCAGAGCAACTATTCTATCACTTGCTCCTGCGATTTCCTCAAGATTCAATATACCTCTTGCACTCTCTATTATTGGCATCAGTTTTGTACCCTTCATGGAGTACATTTTCTCATATTTCTCTATAATTGTCTCAACCTCTTTTATATCATCTGCGCACTCACTTTTTGGCAGGCATATTCCATGTGGATTCCCCACAAGTACTTGCTCGATATCCTCCTCGAGAAATTCTCTGTTTACTCTCACCCACACCTCTGCCTCTTCAAAATCAAGGGTTTTCAGCGCCTCCTTAACGAGAAATCTAGCTGCCTCCTTCTGCTCAGGAGATACAGAATCTTCAAGGTCGAGAATGATACAATCACTGCCAAATACACCTGCATTTATCTGTAACCTTGGATTGTTTCCGGGAACATACAGCCTGCTCCTTCTGAACCTATCTCTTTGTGTTTCCTCTCTGATGAAAACCTTTTCCTTTATTTTTTTCCCAATGAATTTGTAAAGTGCGCAGCATGTTCTCGCTCTTATGACATAGTCGAATGCACCAAATTCTCGCACCGTTACAGTTATGTTATCAACATCATAGAGATCAATGCATTCACCAACAATATCAACAACATCATCTCTTGTTAGCTCCACTTTTGCTTCGACATTGATATCTACACCTTTACCC
>QMST01000088.1 GCA_003649745.1 Thermoplasmata archaeon
ATGTTATAGCATTTATTGGCATACACAACATTACCACTATAACAACCGCAATAACAGCCGTTAGCATAGATCTAGATAATTTTGCCATAGTTTTCCACCTTTGATTAAAATATATAATTTATCATTATATAAATATTTTTTTGTACAAACATTACCTTTTTATTAAAAAGTAATAAAAAAACCAGAGATTATTTCGCAAAATATTTAAATAAAGAATATGCAATATAAATTCAAAAATATGGAAAAAGTTTTAGAATTAGATAATAGATAACACTTTGTTAAAAAAACCTCTCAGCCTAATAAGGAGTTGATGGTTTGTGAAAAAAATAAAAAAAGCTAGGGATTTAATTGTTTTTCTCATAATATTGGCAATGTTTTTCTCCACTTCCTCTACAACTATTTTAACATTAAAAGTGGAGGCAAACTCTGGGAATGGAGATCCTAACCCAGTTTTAAATATAAGTGATGGAACTTGGATTGATAAATTTGAGAACACTAGTGGTATAGAAAAAATAGAAAATCTAACATTGGATCCTGTATCTCATGGTGTGAAAATAGATACGGGAAAATATTTAACATTGTATGATTTCTCATCAAAACATTTTTCCACGGGAAGCGCTGCTTTTGAGAGAGATAGAGTTTTAACATCACCACCGCTTTATTTCTCAGAGGGCATATTTGGTTCTCTACTAACAAATGTAGGTCTTAGAACAGCTTGGTTTGAATATGAGTTTAGCGAGGATGAATATAACAATATCTCTTCCATAGATAACAAGTATGCGTCAACAATGGCAAAGAGTCCTGGTCATGCAGTTCAACATTTTCTTTTCAAAATCATTGAACCCAGAAGAAATGTGGAAAAGTTATATGTGAAATGGCAGGGATATGGAGAAAATTCTAAAGGAAAAGTTTACTGTTGGAATTACACATCAAAAAATTTTGACAAGATAGGAGCATATGAGATAACCTCTAAAAATAGTGAAATAATGAAAATTTTCCCTGTGAAAGATGTCATAAATCATGTTGACACAGATGGTTATGTTCATATTGTGTTTGAAACAGATGAAAGGACAAGGGTTTTTGGAGAAACTGTGGGAATCTCTACAAACTATATAGGTCTAGTCACCGAGGGAACCAAATATGTTAAAGAGGGTTATCTACAGTCTAAAGAAATTCATGTTGACAAATCTAATATCTCAAGATGGGGATATTTTGTCTGGAATGATTATACACCATCAGATTCAAAAATTGTGTATAGGGTATACATGCCTGTGGAGCATGGTGTAGCAGGGGCTATTAAAGCTATAAATGATAAATATCTCCCAGATAATTCAAAAGGTTTTACCAGCCCACCGGTAGACCTATCTAAAATACCAGTAAATTATACAGATACACTAATATTATGTGCAAACTTTAGCGCCTCTAGCAATGGAATATTTACACCAAGATTATATGATTGGGGGATAACATGGCAGAAAAGGGATAACAGCTGGGTTGATCGATTTTCCACCTCATATAGAATAGAATCATCTAAAGGTGTCTCAGTTAAAAATGGAAACGTTACCATCTCAAATCTCCCCCTGGACTGGCCAATATTTGGAAAAAATGTGAATAATCAGAGGATAATAGATGGGCATGGAGCACAGTCTAACAGCCTCTTATGGAGAACGGGAACAGGCGTTGGAGGTCTATTCTGTAGCCCTGTACTCAAAGATGGCATATTATATATAACATCAACAGATGGTAGTGTATCTGCTAGAGATGCTCTCAATGGTGGAATGGGTGGGACCATATATTGGAAAACCACTGGCTTGGGAAGTTTTGTCTCATCACCAACTATAACAGAAAACCTTGTTATAGTAGCAAGTTCTAAACCAGGTGAGGCTAACAAGGTATACGCCCTTGATAGAAAAACTGGTAATATAACATGGGAATATCAATATGATCAAAGTACACCATTTTGTTATTATTCTCCACCAGTTGTTCACAATGAAAAAGTTTATGTCACAGCAGTAAAGGAAAAACAGTCTATCTGGGATCTCTCTAAGCCAATATACAAATTGTTAGCACTGAGTAAGCAAGATGGGAGATTGCTGTGGGAATTTGATCTGCCAGCTGCAGTCTATGCTCCACCTGCCATTGACAATGGTGTTTTATTTGTAGGCTGCGCTAACGAAAATGGCAGTAGCCTATTTGCGATAGATGAGGACACGGGTAGTGCTATATGGGAAAATGATATGATAGGTGCAGTGGGAAGAGCCGCACCAGTTTTGTATGATGGAAAAATATATGTGGTTTCTGTTGAAAATAAAACAGTAGGTCCACCCTCAATTGCATCTGTAGCTTTATATTCAATAAACAAAACAGATGGTACAATAGCAAATTCAACATATCTAGGAGAGATAAATACACAAGATATATTGAATCTTCCAATTATCAAAAAAATATTAGGAGGAAAATTAATTCGTCCTATACCTCCTAATGCAGCTGCATCATCCACACCTGTAATATACAACAATATAGTCTTTGTTGGATCACCTGATGGAACAATTCATGCCCTCGATGCACAAACATTAGAAGAAGTTTATCCACCTATTGAGACAACTGGAAACCATCTATTCTCCTCCCCGGCTATAGCTGAAAACACCTTATATATTGCATCTTATGGTAACATCAATGTTCAAACTGGCCTGGTGATAAAAGGTGGCACCATATATGCGATAAACCTGAACAGCTGGAGTGAAAAATGGCATTATGATGCCATGTTAGATGCGACTATCACATCTTCACCTATTGTATCAACTGGTATACTCTATATATCTGATGATGACGGCAGACTCTATGCGATAGGCTCTTACAAAAAAAGCTATAACCTAGAGGGAACCCTTGTTTCAAATGTAATAGAGCCACCAACTGGTAAATGGTGGCACACATTTTATGCTGATAGTTCTGTAGATGGTAAATTTATATATAGTATACTTGACGAAAATTACAATACTCTACTCTATAATATAAAAAATGGGGATAATCTATCCCCATTGAAAACAAATAAAATACGCCTATGTGCAGATATAAGCAGAAGCGATGTTTCACAGAATCCAACATTAAACACCTGGTCTATATCTTTTGCAGATGAGACAGATCTTCCTGGAGAATGGAATAATTTAACACCTCAAGGTTACTACAATAAAGAACTTGTTAATTGTACAATCGACGTTGCAGATAAGACATCTGGTTTAGATGTAAGCTCCGCGAGATATGCAGTTAATTACTCAATAGTTGCAGCAAACGTGACACTTCAACCTCTCATAGATGGTTTACTTAAAACAATTATAGAAGAAAATCCAAAGCAATTTGGAAAAATTGTTAATTACTCACTTTATGGTGAAAATCTACCACATTATCTATATACACAATGGGCAAAAGCAACTTGTTTCCCAAGTATAAACGGCTCTAAAGCTGTTACGATTATAGCATATAATGTGCCATTAACACCTGATGCATTAAGAAACAAACTACCCATGAAACTGTTTGACAAATACCTTGGAGAATATGGCAAAGATTATACTATAGTAGTAAACGGTGTAGAATTCCAAATAAGTGATCTCGCTGGAAATGTAAACAATAG
>QMST01000089.1 GCA_003649745.1 Thermoplasmata archaeon
GTGCAAGGGGTAGGTATCCAATTAGATTGATTTATGCATCTAATATACCTGTTATTCTTATGTCTGCTTTGCTTGCGAACATAAACATGTTTGCAATGTTATTCTACACAAACCCAAGTTTAAGAAGAATACCTTTAATTGGTGGTCAATGGTGGATTGGAACATACCCAGTTGATCCCACTGGGCAATTATTAGATACACGCCCAATTGGTGGAGGTGCATGGTATCTATCACACCTAAACGGTTTGAACGGTTGGTTAATACCAATTATACAAGGGGGAGTACCTGGGGGACATGCTGCTTGGCAATATGCTCTAAAAGTAGTAGTTTACTTCTCCGCGATGATAATAGGTTCAATACTGTTTGCAAAATTTTGGATTGAAACCACTGATATGGGTGCCGCAGCAATTGCAAGGCAGATACAAAGCTCAGGGATGCAAATACCAGGGTTTAGAAGAGATCCAAGGATACTGAGAAAGGTTTTAGAAAGGTACATACCTGTAGTGACAGTGATAGGTGGTGCCTCAGTGGGAGCACTAGCGGCATCTGCAAATGCTATAGGAACAGTAGGTAACACAAGTGGAACAGGGGTGCTGCTAACAGTTGGTATATTGATTAACCTCTATGAACAAATTGCTAGAGAGCAGGCTATGGAGATGCATCCTGTACTGAGAGGGTTCTTTGGAAAAGAATGAAAAATAAAAGGAGGTTAACAGCTGTGAGAGGAGTAATAGTAGTAACAGGGATACCAGGTGTTGGTAAAACCACTGTTATGCAAAAAGCAGCAGAGGGTATGAATATAAAATTTGTAACATTTGGAAGCGTAATGATAGACATAGCAAAAGAACTAGGGCTTGCTAGGGATAGAGACGAAATGAGAAAATTACCATTAAACAAACAAAAGGAATTGCAAATAAGAACAGCTGAAAGAGTTGCAGAGATGAAAAACGTTATTGTTGATACACATTGCACTGTTAAAACACCTCAGGGTTATATGCCAGGTTTACCAGAATGGGTGATTAAAAGATTGAAAGCAAAAACAATTGTTATAGTAGAAGCTGATCCAGAGGAAATATACATGAGGAGACAAAAGGATAAAACAAGAAAAAGAGATCCTGACACCATAGATGAAATAAATGAACACCAGCAGATAAATCGTGCCATAGCCATGGCATATGCTGCGTTATCAGGCGCAACAGTTAAAATAGTATTTAACCATGATAATGCAATAGATGAGGCTGTTGAACAGGCAAAACCTGTCTTACAATAATTAAAAAAAAGAGGATTGGAGTTGTTTAATTAAAATATGAAAAACGATGAAGCGCAAACCGCAGGTAGCCAACTACTGCTTTTTATGATAATAATGTTTATAATGATCTTCGTATTTGGCGACCCTTATATAAGATATGTAATTGCATCCTCATTGAACACCATCCTCTATCCAGTTATAGGGTTCAACGGCAGGTTTCCCATTCTCACTCTTTTGCTTGCTGGTAGTATAATGATTTTTCTATCCTCTTTCTTCACACATATATTCACAGATTGGAAAGCAGTTGGAAGAGCACAGGAGATCAACAAAGCATTTCAAAAACAGCTTACTGAGGCTAGAAAAAAAGGGGACACTGCTAGGATAAACAAGTTGATGAAATTACAACCGCAGATAATGAAGATCACTACGCAATCACAAAGTGGTATGATGAAACCTACGCTTTTTTTATTCATATTTATAGTACCAATATTCACATGGCTTCTCTCGTTTCTCAGCACATTACAGTATTATTTCTTCACACTTCCATGGGCATCAAAAGTCTCACTCTATGATAAATCCCTGTTGTTTTCTAATTGGATAATACTATATTTTGTTTTCTCCCTAGTAATAGGTCAGGTAATAAGACAGGGTTTGAAATGGATTAGCTGGTCAGAGAGGTGGCAAAACATTAAAGCAAGAAAAATAAATACCTAGTGAAAACATGATAGATAAAAATAAAACAATAACTATAAGTGGCCCTCCTGGAAGTGGAACCACGACATTGGCAAAAATTTTAGAAAAAAAGACTGGTATAAAACATGTTTACACTGGTGATATATTTAGAAGACTAGCTAGAGAATATGGTATGAGCCTTGATGAGTTTGGCAAGTACTGTGAGAAACATAGTGAGATAGATAGAAAACTTGATGAGGAACAGAAAAAGATTTTAAAAAAAGGAAATGTGATTTTAGAGGGTAGATTAGCGGGTTGGATCGCATATAAAAATAGGATACCTGCTTTCAAGGTTTTTTTAGATGCTGATCTGGATACTAGGGTGAAACGTGTTATTAAAAGAGAAGGCGGAGATTTTCAGCAAAGGAAAAAAGAGATACTTGATAGGGAAAAAAGCGAGGCTAAAAGATACAGGAGTTATTATGGTTTCAATCCAGATGATAAATCCTTTTATGATGTTGTTATTGATTCTAGTGATAAAAAATCAGAGGAAATTGCTAAGATAGTTCTGGATAAATTAGATGGAGCATAGTGTTTTTTATATCAAAAAATTGTTATTACTCAGTAAGAGGAAAGGTAGACTTAAACATGTCCCGCTACGAGAATTTATTGCTCCCATCTGAGAAAAACAGACTAAATAGAGTTAGATTGATAAAGGCACAGGCTGGCACTAATACCAACTATGGTAAAAACCCAAGGGAGAGAAATATTTATGAACTCTTGGACAGCGGCTTTGTAAACATTGATAAACCATCTGGACCTAGCTCTCATCAGGTGGTCGCCTGGGTGAAAGAGATTTTAAACATCAACAAGGCAGGACACGGTGGAACATTGGATCCAAATGCAACTGGTCTACTAACCATTGCATTGGGAAATGCCACAAAGGCTGTTCGTGTACTGTTGCTTGCTGGCAAAGAATATGTTGGAATAATGCGTTTGCATAAAAAAGTAGAAGAAAAAAAACTTAGAGAGACTTGTAAAAATTTCGTTGGCGAGATTTATCAAATTCCACCTCTGAGATCAGCTGTCAAGAGAAAAAGGAGAAAAAGACATGTTTATTACCTGCAAATTTTGGAGATAAAAAACAAAGACATATTGTTCAGAGTTGGATGCGAAGCAGGCACCTATGTGAGAACACTTTGTGTAGATATTGGCAAAAAACTAGGTTGCGGCGCCCATCTACTAGAGCTAAGGCGGACAAAAATAGGTTGTTTAAACCTTGAAAACGCAGTGAAACTACAGGATTTAAAAGATGCATATGAGACATGGAGAGAGGAAGAAAATGAAAAAGAGTTGAAAAACATTATAAACCCTTTTGAAAAACTATTTGATCATCTGCCAAAAATAGTGGTAAGAGACTCTGCCGTAGATGCATTATGCCATGGTGCAAGTCTAACATTACCTGGTGTCCTAGAGGTTGACTCAGATATAAAGAAAAACAATCTAATCGGTATTTTCACCTTGAAAGGAGAAATAATCGCCCTAGGTATATCAGAGATGGATGCAGAACAAATTATACAGAAAAACAAGGGGGTTTGCACCACCATAGAAAGAGTTTTTATGAAAAGAGGGACATATCCTCGCATTTGGAAAAAATCTTAAAGGGTTTAACAATTTTTTCTTTTCTAACAAAACAAAAAAATA
>QMST01000090.1 GCA_003649745.1 Thermoplasmata archaeon
ATATTCATGTTTCAACTCCTTATAGTAGTTTTCTATCCCTTGGTGTCCTCACAGGCTAAGGTTTTGATTGTGGATTGTAATGGCAATGGGGATTATTATACCATATCAAAGGCTATAGAAAACGCGGCTGATGGCGATATCATAAGAGTGTGGAATGGCACCTATATAGAAGATACCATTCGTATATCTAAAAGTATATCTATTATTGGAAATGGAACCATTAACACCGTGATCAGATCTAGCGGGGGTACAGCACTAAAAATCTACTCGCCAGATGTGTACATAAGTGAGCTGAGCATTGTGAACACAACAGAGAGTACTATTCATATAGGTGAAAATGCAAAAAATGTGACATTGTCAGATGTGGAGATAATCTCAAATGAGGGCAATGGTATTGTAGTAGGTGCATCAGGGGTTTTAATATCAAGATGCACTATGAAAAGTAAGACATCATATAGTAATGGAGTGGTTCTACAATCCAGTTGTTGTAGGGTTATAGATTGTAAGATATCAGGTTATGCCAATGGTTTGCTGTTGATATTTGAAAAAACAAGAAACAATATGCTTTTGAACGATGAAATGTATAATAACTCAGCAGCTGGTGTAGATATTAGACTAGGTGCTAATAACAACACTATAGCATACTGTAGCATTCATTCAAACACCTACGGGGTTTATATACAGCAGGATTCCAATGGTAATGTAATCCATCATAACAATTTTTTCAACAACCATAGAAACGCGTTTGACAGCAGTGTAAACAAATGGTGTAATATATCATCATCCAGTGGGAACTATTGGGATGATTATAATGGGTTCGATACCAACAATGATGGAATAGGGGATATACCATATAACATATCAGGTGGTAGCAACAGAGATATCCACCCATTGATGACAGCTATAGGTTCTAATAACCCCTCCAGCCCAACAAATGTTAGATGTATAACCAATGAAACAGATAACACACCAACATTTACATGGAATCCTTCTTATCATCATAGTGGGATAAAAGGATACTATGTAAAAATAGACAATAACCCTGAGATCTCGATTGGCAATGTCTTAAACTGGACTCCATCATCTCCTATAAAAGATGGGAGTCACATATTTTACATAAGAGCTGAAAGCAACGAGGGCACAAACAGTAAATACGTCTCCTGCATGTTTACTATAGACACCTCCAAGATAGACAGGGACAGAGATGGATGGACTGATAAAGAGGAGGAAAAACATGGAACAGATCCAAATGATCCAAACAGCTATCCATCAGATGTAGATAATGATCATATACCTGATGCAGAGGACAAAGACAATGACAATGATGGCTACAATGATAAAATGGAATACTTCTATGGAACAAACCCTTTTGACCCATATAGTCATCCAAAAGACACAGACAATGATGGTATACCAGATGAAAACTCTCCAGATAACAATTATACTGGTGACATTGATGATGACAATGATGGTCTACCTGATGAAATAGAAAACATTATAGGGACAAATCCTAAATGGAACAAAGATGTTGAAAAAATAACAATAAAAGGAAAAAACTTCTACCTTGTCGATCAAGATAATGATACAATATATGATACCCTTTACAACCCAGAGATATCAAATTTCACAAATGTGGCTAAAAAAGAAAATTTCTACCTATTGGACATAAACGGGGATAAAAAATGGGATTACCTCTATAAGACAAAAGATAAAACATTTTCAAAATACAAGCAGGAGAAACAAAATTTCTTAATCATTATCTTACCGCTAATAACGCTTTTTTCCATTCTCTCTCTTATTCTATTTTTTAAAAAAAGAAAATTAAAAAAGCATATGGTACAGGAAAACACTCAAACCATAGAAAAAGAAGATTTTGAAGAGCTAATACAGGAGCTTAGAAAAAGATTTAATGAGGAATACTTGATCTCATCAGATCCTAGAGATATAGATACAACATCTGGTGCTGAAAATGAAACAGTGGATATATCAGAGATAGAGAAGGAGATTGACAGGTTAATAAACCACATAGAGACGTTACATGCCAAAGAAAAAGAGTCGAATGATTAAATATATAATTATGTTTAGACATTACAAGAAATAGGTCAAATTATTTTGGAGGAATGAAGGACTGAAGAAAATAGTAGTAAATATGCTATTAGTACCTATGTTTTTGATGATATTCACATCAAATTCAGCTTCTATAACAGTGCAACCAGCTGAGATCTATATAAAAATGAGTAACAATTTCATCCAGGGAAATACCACAAAAAAGATTGTTGTCACAAATGTGGAGAACCATACTGTTAATGTTCTAGCATACCTTGAGAACCCATACCCTGATTATATAAGGCCAAATCGAAATCCTTTGCAAAATTTATCATGGATAACCATAGTTCCTTTCCAGTCCACCCTCCAACCAGGTTCTAGCAAGGCTTTTTATCTATATCTGACAATACCAGAAAAGTACCATGAGACACTTCTTGGTAAAAAATGGGAGGTTTGGGCGACTTTTAGAGAAGAACCAACAAATGATTCAACATCTAACACATTTGTAAGGGAGTACTCAGTGAGAGTATATATAGATACACCTCAGTCCATAGTGTCTTTGGAATCACTGAGAGCACTGATTAGCATCTACCTGATATTAATTGCTAGCATGGTGATATTCTCTTTTATAATACTAAGGTATAATAAAAAAAGGATGAAACGCTAGGAAAGTTTAATATAGAAAAAAATAATCCCTTCTTTAGGGGATGCACAAAAGTGGATGGGATGAAAGATATGAGGAAAATATTTGTTGCTATATTATTTATCTATATCTTTATATCATTTTCAGGTTGCGTACAACAAGCAGCTAAGCTAAATTTTGATTTTGCACCTACTAATCCAACAACCTATGATAAAATACAATTCATTGCTATTTATCCAAATGCTAAAAATTTAATTTCTGCATGGCTTTGGGATTTTGGGGATGGGAATACTAGTACAGAGCAAAATCCAAAACACCAGTATAGCAAAGATGGAAATTATACTGTTATTTTAAAAGCTTGGAAGACCGATGGCTCTGTAGAGACAATTTCAAAAAAAATTAGGATATCAACATCTCCAAATAACCCACCAGAAACTCCAAAACTAGCATTCAATATCGGAATGAAGAGAAGAACATATCTTTTTTATCTTTTTAAAATAAATTCTACAGATCCAGACGGGGATAAAATCTCTTACTATATTGACTGGGGAGATGGGAATCATACAGGCTGGACGCCTCACCTGTTTAAAAGTGGAGAAAACGCTGGTTTTGACCATTCATGGACTCAACCAGGGAACTATACTGTTAGAGCCAAGGCAAAAGATGCTAAAGGCGCCGAGAGCAATTGGTCTCAACCTGTTCATATACAGATAGAGTCTAAAAAAGAAGCACCTGATTTCACAATAGAAACCATTGATGGAAATAATTTCACTTTATCAGATTATAGGGGAAAAATTGTAATCCTTGATTTTTCCTCTGTAAGCTGTGTATTTTGTAAATCGCAGTTAAACGAGTTTAAAAACATATCAGATAAGTATGGAGAAGATGTCATAATAATATCTATATTTG
>QMST01000091.1 GCA_003649745.1 Thermoplasmata archaeon
GGTTGATAATACCACAGCTTAGCAAACTAGGGTTTGAAATATCCTTCAGCGAATTAATGCTAGGAAAATATATCAGGATAGATGTAACAGTATACACAGGAGAAAAGAAGCTAACTGCAGGTGTAGTAATATGGATCTCACAAGATAAATTACAATATATAGCTCAAGATACCTCATGGGTGGACATAGGCACAGCAGCAAAGGTAAACACATCAAGACACCTATGGCACACTACAAAGCTGGTAATAGATGCAGAAAACGAATGTTACTCAAGATGGCTATTTGACAGCCAGGAGATAAACATGGAAGGAATACCAGTACAATCAACAACGGACAACACAGCACCATATATAGAATATCAAATAAGAGGATATAGCGGAGGAATGCTAACTCAAAGACTGTATGTAGATAATTTCATATTCACACAAAATGAGCCATAAGGAGATGATGAAGAAACATGGTAATGGCAATAGCAGAGGATAAAGATCATACACCCAAGCTGATAACAGCTATACATGACAACCTGACAGGTAGAACAAGCCTGGCCATAGCCAACGAAGTAGGAATGAACACATTCACAGCAGAATACACAAGCAACCAAACAAACCAGGATATAATAACTCCAAGCAGCGGAAAACGGATAAGTGTAATAGGTGGACTCACGGTTACAACAGCAAGCAGCGGGGAGATAAAACTGGATTTTCCGACAAGCAACAAACCAATATGGAGGCATTACGCCAGTAAGTTTAGTCAAGCAGGATTATGGAAACTAAATATAACAGGACAAGTGGATGAACCTGTGAGGTTGAACACGACAACAGGATCAGAAAACGTATTCCTGATGATAAATTATAGGGAGACAGATTAGTATGTACGAGACGCTGATGAGTGTAGGTGCAATGGGACTTAGTACCGCAGTGGGAGCAACACTGTGGTACAAAATGGGGAGACTGGAGCAAAAGATAGACCTTATATATAAAAATATCAATATAGCTATAGACTGGGCAAACAATAATGGAAGAAAAGGAGGTAGATAGGAATGGAATTGGAAATACTACCACTTGAAGAAGGCACAGATATAGACATGAACGGCCGTTTCTACAGGTACAAAAGAGCAAGATTCAAAGTAGATGGAGCAGAACACACCATACGCATCAGTATGAAAGACTTTCAGGAAGGCAGAACCCGAGAAATCATAGAACAGGAGGCACGTAAGATAGCAGCCGTACGTGAGGGCGTCAAAAGAAAGTAGATTGTAAACATGGATTTGGATTGGATGCGGACCATAGGTAAAATATGGCAGCACAATACTACATAAGTAATATAAGTTGGCATTCAGAGGTAAAAAAAGGAGAGAGTACAAACATCACTCTTACAGTAGATAACAAAGGGACAGATGGAGAGGGTTTCTACAAAATAACAAGTCTAACAGCCGGTAGAGACTTCTGTAAAGGTGGCTTAGATATAGCTGCTGGCGGAAGAAGATATGTACGATGCAGCAGCACGGTGATGGATCAAGAAGGATATGAGAGGTTTTTATGTCAAGTTGGACACTGGGACACTGGACACAAATTAGTAGTAGATCATCAACGCACAATAACGATACATGTAATAGAGGAGGAACAACCGCCTCCTCCTACTCCGCCACCGGAGGAAAACAAATGGGATCTCACAGTTGAAACCAGTGTAAGCAATGCAACAGTAAAAGTAAGTGGACCAGAAACAGCGACAAAAACAGCAGATGCAGATGGAACAGCAGTATTCAATGACCTCAAAGAAGGAACATACACAATCACAGCATCAAAAACAGGGTATGAAACAGCGACAAAGACAATAACACTCAACAGAAACATGACCGTAAACGTATTCCCAGAATACATCCCGCCGCCACAGGTTTGCACACCTGGAGAAAAAAAATGTATGAACGGCAACCTGTACATCTGCAACGAACAAGGCAGCGGTTGGGAACTCTATGAAGAAAACAGCCCAATATGCAGGGAAACCGGTGGATGCCCAGATTTCTGGACAGATCCAATAGGTGCCGTAACCTGCTGGATCATAAGTTTTATAGAACAAGCACTACACTTAGCAACAGGAGGATTCCTCACCCTATTATCAAACATAAAAAACTTTCTCGACAACTTCAGTACAGCAATAGCAGATTTCCTAAGTGATCCTATTGGACACGTACGGGACTACGTGGAAGCAACATGGAACTGGCTCAGCGATGTAGTAGGAAAAATCACCAGTGTAATAGGGGATTGGTGGAGCAGCACAGCGAAAACCGTACAATCCTGGATATCTGCAACAGTGGAAAACATACAGGATTTCATACAGGATCCTATCAATTATCTAAGCAACTGGCTTAACACAGTGAAAACAATAATAGGGGGTTGGATAAACTCAGCTATCCAGGGGATACTGGATTTCATAGAAAACTTTTCGACATATGTATGGGAGTGGTGGAACAACAATATAGCTTCCATCTTTGAAACCATACGTACAGCAATAGAAAACATACAGGATTTCGTTGAGAACCCAATTAAATACCTCAACGACTGGTTAGACACAGTGAAAACAATAATAGGAGGTTGGATAAGCGCCAGGATAGAGGATGCATTAAGCTGGGTAACAAATAAATTCATAGATTTCATATACTGGCTAAGCACTATACCTGGATCTGTATCGGACTACATATGGGAGCAAATCCTTGGGGTAAAAGAATTTGTGGAAACCTATTTTGTAGAGAATGTGGTAAACATGTTTGGATGGATAAATGATATACAGGAGGCTGTTAAAAACGCTATAAACTTTTTCATAAACCTATACGATGTAATAACTGGAGCCGACAAAGTGGCAGGATTGGACACAAAACCTATAGATAAATGGAAGGAACATATAGATAAAACAAAGGAGATACTGGAGGGTGAAACATGACCTTATGGGATGCAATGAGCCTCGACTGGATAAGCAAATATGGGAAGGCTACAGATGTAGAAAACCAGGGGACAGACTTCTACGAAGCATGGTATAAAATGGTGGAACTAAAACCACCAAAAAACTTCCTGGGGAGAATACTATGGAGCCTCGGGATACTCGCACAAGCATTTATTTCAACATTTACGTTCCCTGTTGCACTCGCAACATTCATGCAAGAAGAAACAGTACAAGCTATTGGTATGGGAGCCTACCTGTTATCAACAGGGAAACAATGGGATGCACTCGATAAATACCTGGATGTATACAAAGCAGTTATAGATGGTGGAGCAACAGCAGCAACAAACATGGCAGCATTACAGCCAATAGTAGGTGGAGCAGTATTGAAATACATGAGCGCAGCAAGTATGCAGTATGCAGCACTACGAGACCTAACAGATGCAAAGATACAGGAACAAATGGAAGAAGATGAGGAAGAAAGACGCAAGCAGCAGGAGAAAGCACACCTGGGAGACTTGCAGCTGCTAAGCAGCCCGACAAATGCTGAAATCTGGCTGGATGGAGAAAACACAGAGAAACTCACACCGGAGACACTAAAAGACCTGGAGGCAGGGGAACACACAATAGAAC
>QMST01000092.1 GCA_003649745.1 Thermoplasmata archaeon
CCTCTTAAGGAGCTCGCTGAGGCGGCACATGAGGTTGGAGCAAAAGTGGTATATGATGCTGCGCATGTTCTTGGTCTAATAGCTGCAGGTAAATTTCAAGATCCTTTAAGGGAAGGGGCAGATGTTATGACTGGGAGCACACATAAAACATTACCTGGACCACAAGGAGGAGTTGTACTATCCGATCACACAGGTGAAGATGAGGAAGATAAAAGGTTTCTTAGAAGATTAAACTTTGGCGTTTTTCCAGGTGTTACATCCTCATATCATTTACATCATGTAGCAGCTAAGGCTATAGCATTTGCAGAACATCTAGAGTTTGGAAAGGCATATGCTACGCAGACGATAAAGAATGCACAAACACTGGCACAATCTCTGCATGAGCTTGGGTTTAAGGTATTTGGAGAAAAATATGGTTTTACAAAATCTCATCAAATATTAGTTGAGATAGGTAAGGGAAGAGGAAAAGAAGCCTCTAAGAAGCTTGAAGAAGTAGGCATTATCACAAATATGAATATGATACCTGGTGATGAGGATCCCTTGAATCCCTCTGGCTTGAGATTAGGGTCACAAGAGCTTACACGAATAGGAATGAAGGAGAATGAAATGAAATATGTGGCAGAACTGATCAAGAAAGTATTAGTAGACAGCGTCTCAACTAAAAAGATAAAAGAAGAAGTTAAAGAATTTCGAAAGGACTATCAGAAGGTGCATTACTGTTTTAACGAAGGATATGATGGATATAAATATACTAGACTAATATAGACATTTACCAGAGGAAATTTTCGGATAACCGATATATTGTCAGTTTTTTTATTTTTAGAGGTCTATGCCGCTATAATAAATGCTGAAAATCCTAGGCCAACCGGATTTTCTACTGAAAGTGGTATAGGAAGAAGTAACACTACAGATATGCCTACAAGGCCAATTATAAGCAAATTCCCTTCGCCAGATTGGACACCAAGAAGACCTGTTGAGTAGAATATGCCTTCGCCTGGGAAATACGCTCCTAGCCAAATAGATGGTAAGGGGATATAAGTTACAAAAGGTGGTATACCAACGATTACTCCAGAATCTAGAGAATCTGGATCCACTGACCAGAAAGTAAGTGCTACAGCGTTCATATTTATCCCGATGTCTTTTTTAGATAACCTATCTTTATATTGATGCAAATAATATTCTGCAACTGTTTTTAACAGAGGTCTCTGTCTTTCAAAAAGTGTTTCCATCTCTTTTAAAGATAAATCACTAGAAATAATGTTGTAGTTTCTGAGGGTTTGTAGATACATATTAATCTTTTCCTCTAAGAGTATATCCCTATTTTGTATATTTTTTAGAGTTTTCTGCAGCAAAAGTGCTTGGGATAACGGAATTTCTTTGGTAATGGCTTCTCTGCCAAATAGTCCCTTATAAACATTTATTTTGATTTCTACTAATTGGTTTAGGGATTTCTGTGTTTTTTTTGTTATGATTTTACTGTTGATGCCAGGTACAATCGCTACTATTAGAAATGCTGCTATTATTACAACAAAAATTTTTTTCATGGTACCACCCAATATATATAAATATTTATTATATAAACATTTCGATAAATATGGTGGTATTGTAAAGTTTCTAAAAACTTCTTCAAAAAACAAATAAAGACATATCTATTAAAGAGATTCCGGATTCCAAATGTTAGTAGCTGTAACTGGAACACCAGGAACTGGAAAAAGCATTTTATGTGATTATTTGGAGAAAAAAGGCTATACCATTCTAAGACTGAATGAAATTGCTCTTAATAATAATTTTATCTCAGGTTTTGACAAAAAAAGAAATTGTTATATTATCGATGTAGACAAACTGAGTAAATACATAAAAGATAAGTATAAGGATTATAAAGGGATAATATTTTTAGATGGTCATTTTTCTCATTTGCTTGAAAATCTAGATAAAATCATCATATTGAGAACAAAACCAGTGGAGTTAAAAAAAAGATTGCTAAAGAAAAAATGGAAAAAGGAAAAAATCCGAGAAAACCTTGAAGCTGAGATATTAGATATCATAACATTAGAGGCTTTAGAAAAACACTCCATTAACAAAATTTATGAGATAGATACAACAAGGGAAGAAATCCAAAAACTTGGTAAGATAACTCTTAATATAATACACGGTAGATTTAAAAATGACAAAACATATGCAGTAGGTAATATAAACTGGCTCACTGATAAAAATCTAAAACTATTGGGTTAAAAAATTTTTAGGATGTGAAAAACAGGTTATGGTGTTAGATTCGCAACGCAGAAACATAGATCCTATATTAACATTTTTTGCAAAAAAGTTTTCCAATATTAACCCCAATGTTTTAACCTGGTTTTCACTTGTTTTTGCAGTTTTTGCTGGTTTCTTCTTTTATTTTTCAGATAGAACATATGAGCTGCAGAATCATTTTCTTTATATTGCTTCTCTTTTTGTCTTCTTAAATGGTTTCTTTGATGCGATAGATGGCAAGGTTGCAAAGATTACTAAAAAAACCTCTTTGAAAGGTGATTTTTTAGATCATGCATTAGATAGATTCTCCGATGTTTTTATCATTGGTGGATTAGCCCTGAGCGTCTGGTGTAGACCCTCTATTGGAATACTAGCTGTGATAGGTACGCTTTTAACCAGTTATATGGGTACACAGGCGCAAGCTGTTGGAAATAAAAGAATCTACAGGGGTCTACTAGGCAGGGCAGATAGACTATTTCTTTTAATAGTGATGCCTATGGTTCAACATATTTTTATTTATTACAATGTTGAGATACCCTATTTTGTATCTCTTTTAGAGGTTGTAATGTTGTATTTTGCAATAGTTGGTAATATAACAGCTGTACAGAGGTTTTATTATATACTAAGATGGTTTGATAAGAAGAAATGAAAAAAACTGTGTTAATTTCTCTAAACAGGGATACCTGTGAGATAAAAAGCCTAGCAGAAACCCTAGGATATGAGATCATTAAAGAGTTCATCCAGGTAAGAAATATTCCAGATGTTAACACTTTCGTTGGACCTGGTAAACTTGAAGAGATAAAAAATTTTCTAAAGGAAAACAAGGTTGATCTTGTCATAGTTAATGACAGGTTAAAACCCTCTCAATGGTTTATACTTGAAAAAGAACTCAAAACCGATGTTTATGATAGGATAAGAACAATACTAATGGTTTTTGACAAAAGAGCTGAAAGCAAAGAAGCAAGGTTACAGGTTAAACTCGCCCAGTTACAATATGAGAGACCATTTGTTAGAGAACTGATACACCGTGCTAGAAAAGGCGAACATCCAGGTTATATGGCTGGTGGAGAATACGAGGTTGCAGATTATTATGAGATGATAAAAAGACAGATGAAGAAGATAAGAGATGAGCTTAAAAAAATAAGAAGAGAAAGAGAGATTAGACGTAGACATAGATATGAGATAGGTTTTTACCTGGTTTCTCTAGCTGGTTACACCAATGCTGGAAAAAGCAGCTTATTAAACATTTTGGCAGAGGAGAACGTGAGAGTTGAGGAAAAACTTTTTTCAACACTCTCCACAAC
>QMST01000093.1 GCA_003649745.1 Thermoplasmata archaeon
CAAACCAGCTCCCCACGGGCATAGTCCCTAGTTAAATGAGTGGAAGCACTCATTTAACTAGGGACTATGCCCGTGGGGAGCTGGTTTGTGAGGATTGTGGTCTTGTTATTGATGAGGATTTTGTTGACCATGGCCCAGAATGGCGTGCCTTTGATAGCGAGCAGAGGGAAAAACGATCCAGGGTTGGTGCGCCTTTGACCTATACCATTCATGATAAGGGTCTCAGCACAGTTATAGGCTGGAAGAACAGGGATTCTTATGGTAAATCTATACCAACAAGAAGCAGAGCTCAGTTATATCGTCTTAGGAAATGGCAGCGTAGAATCAGGGTTAGTAATGCCACGGAGAGAAACCTTGCATTTGCATTAGCAGAGCTTGACAGGATGGCATCAGGTATGGGTCTACCTAGAAATGTTAGAGAGACAGCTGCTATGATATATAGAAAAGCAGTTATTAAAAACCTTATACGTGGTAGGAGCATAGAAGGAGTATCAGCAGCAGCCTTGTATGCAGCTTGTCGTCAATGCGGCGTTCCCAGAACATTGGATGAGATAGCAGAGGCATCTGGCGTCTCTAGAAAAGAGATTGGTAGAACATATAGGTTTATAGCACGAGAGCTGGGTTTGAAACTCATGCCTACATCACCACAGGATTATATATCTCGTTTCTGCAGTGAACTCGGACTGAGCGGTGATGTTCAATCAAAGGCTATTGAGATATTAAAAGAGGCAGCAGATAAAGAGCTCACCTCTGGTAGAGGACCAACTGGTGTCGCAGCAGCAGCCATCTATATAGCGTCTATACTATGTGGTGAGAGAAGAACACAGAGAGAGGTCGCAGATGTCGCTGGTGTGACAGAGGTAACAATAAGAAACCGTTACAAGGAACTTGCAGAGAGACTAGACATTGACATAGTACTATAGTTTTAAATCCCATTTCTTCTTCTTTTTTCTTGTGAGAAAATGACAAGATGGTATAGAGAAAGGAAGAGAGAACATTTTTACAAGGCGGCAAAAAAAGAGGGTTATCACTCTAGGGCAGCATACAAGTTGAAACAAATCCAGAGCAGATTTCATATAATAAGAAAAGGAGATGTGGTTGTTGATCTCGGAGCAGCACCTGGTGGATGGAGCCAGGTTGCAAAAGAACTCGTGGGTAAAAAGGGTCTGTTGATCGCCGTGGATATTCAACCTATAAAACCAATTGATGGTATAGTTTTTATAAAAGGTGATATGACAAAAAATGAAACAATTGAAAAGATAAAAAATAAAATAAATGGTAGAAAAATAAATGTTGTCATATCTGATATGTCACCAAACATATCTGGAAACTACTCAATGGATCATGCAAATAGTATATGGTTGTCTGAAAATGCATTAGGTTTTGCAAAAAAATTTTTGAAAAACAATGGAAACTTTGTATGCAAAGTATTTGATGGAGAGTTGTTAAGAGATCTCCTTGAGAAAGTGAAAGATTGTTTTGAAATAGTGAAACTTCATTCGCCACCTGCTTCGCGTAAAAGCAGCTCAGAGATCTACGTAGTTGCGAAAAAATTCAAAAAACAGGAGGAGGTTGCTGTGGAAGAATGAGTAGTTTAACAATGATAAAAAGTTTTATCTCCTTGAGATTAAATGAAAAGAGAAACCGGGAGAGCATTCTAAGGTTAAGAGAGAAGAAACTTCGGAGGATACTAAGGTTTGCATATAGAAGCTCAAGGTTTTACTATAGGCTTTACAGATCCATAGGGTTGGATGAAAATAAGTTGAAGAAAGTTTCTATAGAGGAGTTACCAGTGATAGATAAAAAAACTGTTATGGATAATTTTGATGATATTCTAGTTGTCAATGATATTTCGAAAAATGATATAATGAATTTTTTACAGAGAAGTAAGAATCCAAATGATCTTTTGAATAATAGGTATCATGTTATCCATTCCTCGGGTTCTTCTGGTAAGATAGGGGTTTTTGTTTATAGTAGAAGAGACTGGGATGAATTTTACCCTTATATCACTAGAACAATTGATTTCAAATTTAGAAAAACCAAGGCATCTTATATTGGTGCTGTTGATGGTCACTATTCAGGCATAAGCTTCACATCTTGGCTTACAGAGAGTTTATCTCGGTTTTTCTGCCAACCTCTGGTGTTAGATATTAATGATCCAATTGAGAAAAACATTGAGAAATTAAATAAATTTCAACCACAAATACTTGGCGGCTATTTCACAGGTTTAAAAATATTGGCTCAGTATCAAGAAAAAGGATTGTTGAATGTTAAACCAGAGGTTGTTGAGAATTGTGCAGAGGGGATCAATACCAATGATAAAAGGTATATTGAAGAAATCTTTGATGCACCCTTAGTAAACATATATGGTTTTGCTGAGTGCCCAGCTGTTGGTGTTGGAAAAAATGAGTACGATGGAATCTATCTATGGGATGATCTTGCCTATATAGAAATAAAAGAGAACCATATCCTTTTAACAAATCTCTTTAACTTTACACAACCCCTGATAAGGTATAAGATTGGCGATTATCTTAAAATTAAGAGGGATAAAAAACAAATTTTACCCTTCACCTTGGTTGATAATATAGTCGGGAGAGATGAGTTTGTACCATGGTTTAGAAACAAGTATGGAAAATTAGATTTTCTCCATCCATTTATCTTTGTAGAGTTTTTTGTCAAAGGATTAGACAAGCTGCAAATTGTAGTGAAAGATGAAGAATCCTTTGATTTCTTAGCAGTTATATCAGAGAAAAACAAGAGAGATGTTGTTAGAAACATAAAAAAGAAACTAGATAACATCTTGGCTAAGAAAGACTTTACAAATGTTAAATATAATGTTAAAGTGGTTGATGATTTAAAAGTTGACAAGAAAACAGGAAAGTTTAAACTAATAGTTAAGAAATAGTTTTTCGTCTCTTTATACTATATATTGCGAAAGCAGAGAATACTACGATCATTAGTATTAGCCCTAGCACAATGTTTATTCCAAATATTATTTTATAGAAATAAGCCAGTATTGCGCAGCCTGCTACTGCGCCTGCGGATACAGCAAGCCATGTTTCCAGGGGGTTCATGCCTATTAATCTGCCAACAATTGAGCCAACTACACCACCAGTTCCCTGGAAAGGTATCATCACAAACAACACAACTCCAATGAATCTCAAAGGTTTTATCCACCTGTATTCTTTAACTGTTTTTTTTCCAAGAGATTCTATCTTTATAATAAATTTTCCTATGAGGGGTATCTTCTTTGCCAGATCATAGTTCCATACAATAAAAAGCGACACAACTATATCAATAAAAGCTATAGAAAGAGTCATTACGAGTGGGTCGATTGAAACAGTTTGAACATGCCAGTTTAAGATGGGTAATGTTACATTTCCTCCAAATACACCAAGTGGGATAACACTCTCTTTTCCAAAAGGGGGGAAGAAATATATGCCCATAAGTGGTAGAAGTTTAATCCACAGGTTCTTTGGTAAAGTCAGCACTATTATTAGCAGTCCCAATAGCCCAGTATCTATTGGGAGAAAAAATTTTACAACTGCAATG
>QMST01000094.1 GCA_003649745.1 Thermoplasmata archaeon
GGAATACAGGGTTTGTATGATGCAGACATGGCCTGTGAGAAAAGGCAGGCCATTTATTAAAAAATATGATCCCTCTTTACCATTGATAACTGGTCAAAGGGTTATAGATACTTTTTTCCCTATTGCTAAAGGTGGAACTGCTGCTATACCTGGTGGTTTCGGAACTGGTAAAACTGTGGAGCTACATCAACTTGCAAAATGGAGTGATGCGCAGATTATTGTTTATATTGGTTGTGGTGAGCGTGGTAATGAAATGACAGATGTTTTGAGAGAGTTTCCTGCGCTCATTGATCCAAGAAGTGGGAAGACAATTATGGAAAGAACTGTGCTGATTGCAAACACCTCAAACATGCCAGTAGCTGCTAGAGATGCTAGTGTCTATACCGGTATAACCATTGCAGAGTATTATAGAGACATGGGATATAATGTAGCTCTAATGGCTGATAGTACCTCTAGGTGGGCAGAGGCTATGAGAGAGATATCTGGTAGACTTGAGGAAATGCCAGGTGAAGAAGGATACCCGGCTTATTTGGCTTCTAGATTAGCTGAATTTTATGAAAGAGCTGGTAGAGTACAAACACTTGGCTCCAAAAGGAGAGAGGGTTCTATTTCTGTCATGGGTGCTGTCTCACCTCCAGGAGGAGATTTTTCAGAGCCTGTTACACAAAACACGCTTAGAATAGTGAAAGTGTTTTGGGCTCTAGATGCAGATTTGGCAGATAGAAGACATTTCCCAGCTGTAAACTGGCTGAAATCATATTCTTTATATCTGAATGATGTTAAAAAATGGTGGCAAGAAAAAATCGCTGAGGATTGGGTTGATCTTAGAAACAAGGCAATGGCTCTGCTGCAGAAAGAAGCAGAGCTTCAGGAGATAGTAAAACTTGTTGGCCCCGATGCACTTCCACCCACAGAAAGAGCACTACTAGAAGGAGCGCGTATCATAAGAGAGGCTTTTCTACAACAAAATGCTTTCCATGAGGTTGATACTTTTTGCCCAGAGAAAAAACAATATGAAATGCTCAGAATTTCCCTAAAATTCTTAGATTTGATAAATGATGCGATCAAGAAAAACGCCTACATAGAAGACATACTCAATCTGAAATGTAGAGAAACTATAGCAAGAATGGCGACAATTAGCAACAAAACTTTTGAAAAAGAATTCAAGAAGATTGAGAAGTCAATGGAAGAGGAAATCCTATCACTTATTAAAAAAGTGGAAAACATTTATTCTAAGGAGGTAAAAGAAAATGAGTAGAAAAGATTTGGAATACACGAGCGTATCTGAGGTTATAGGTCCTTTGATGATAGTTGAAAATGTCAAAGATGTCGCGTACAATGAAATAGTGAAAATCCGGACATCCTATGGAGAAGAAAAAATGGGTCAGGTCCTAGAGGTTTTTGAAGACAAAGCGGTCATCCAAGTATTTGAGGGTACAAGAGGATTGGATACAAAAAATACCTCTGTTAGATTTACAGGTGAAACTATGCATCTTGGTGTTTCAATGGATATGCTTGGTAGAATATTCGATGGTAGAGGAAGACCAATTGATAAAGCCCCGCCTATAATACCAGAGGATGAGCTGGATATAAATGGTGAACCCATAAACCCTTACTCTAGAGAGTACCCAAGAGAGTTTATACAAACCGGTATCTCTGCTATAGATGGTCTTAACACTCTTGTGAGAGGTCAAAAACTACCGATTTTTTCAGGTTCAGGTTTACCACACAATGAGTTGGCAGCACAAATTACCAGACAAGCTACTCTCATAGACAAAAAAGAAAAATTCTCAATAGTATTCTGTGCAATGGGTATAACCGCGGAGGAGGCAAACTTCTTTATTAGAGATTTTGAAAACACTGGAGCAATCGAGAGAACTGTTATGTTTCTAAATCTTGCAGATGATCCACCTACAGAACGATTGATTCTGCCGAGAATGGCTTTAACCTGCGCTGAATATCTGGCTTTCAAAAACGATATGCACGTTCTTGTTCTGCTGACAGATATGACAAACTATGCAGAAGCCCTACGTGAGCTAGCTGCTGCAAGAGAAGAGGTACCAGGTAGAAGAGGATACCCAGGGTATATGTACACTGATCTAGCTTCAATATATGAGAGAGCTGGTCGTATAAAAAACAGAAAAGGCTCTATAACACAGATCCCTATATTAACAATGCCAGATGATGATATCACCCATCCAATACCTGATCTGACAGGTTATATAACAGAGGGGCAGATTGTTTTATCCAGGGATCTACATAGAAAGGGTATATACCCGCCAATTGCTGTTTTACCATCTCTATCCAGGTTGATGGCAAGAGGAATAGGAAAAGGTCTTACCAGAGAGGATCATGCAAATGTTTCTGATCAACTCTACGCTAGCTACGCAGAGGGTCGTGACATGAGAGAGCTTGTAGCGATTGTAGGAGAAGAAGCTCTTTCTGAAAGAGATAAAAAATTCTTGAAATTTGCAGATGAGTTTGAAAAAAGATTCGTTGGCCAATCAACCAAGGAGAATAGAGACATTAATCAAACACTAGATATAGGTTGGGAGCTACTCTCAATGCTTCCAGAAGGTGAACTCAAAAAAATTGAAGAAAAATATATCCAGAAGTATCTACCAAGAGATTTAAGAAAAAAGAAGGTCAATAGTCAAGGTTGAAAAAGATATGGCTGAGCAACTAATAGAAGGTATAAATCCAACACGGATGGAACTACTTGAAATTCGGAAGAGATTGGAGCTAGCAGAGAAGGGGCATGAACTTCTCGAGGAAAAAAGAGATGCTCTGATAGAAAAATTTTTTGGAATAATAAAACAACGAGAAGAAATTTCAAAAAAGGTTGAAGAGGCTTTGAAAAAGGCTTTTCATGATTTGATAGAGGCTCAAATGATAATAGGTGAAAACAGGGTTGAAAAGATTTCAAAAATTATACCAGTCTATGGTGAGATAGATATAGAAACTGAAAACATTATGGGTGTAAAAATCCCAAGGATAGTGAAAAAAATTAAAAATGAAATCGAATTAAACTATAGCTTCTCTGACACTTGCGCCAAGTTTGATGATGCTGTAAAATCATTTAGAGAAGCTTTACCTCTCCTAATCGATCTAGCAGAAGCAGAAGCGGCGATAAAATGTCTATCTAAAGAGATAGAAAAAACAAAACGCAGGGTAAATGTTCTAGAGAACAATATAATTCCTAGTTTAAAAGCAACTAAAAAATATATAGAAATGCAGCTCGAGGAAAGAGAAAGAGAGGATTTCTTCAGAAGAAAAAGGATAAAAGCGATAATGGAGAGAAAAAATAGGATATGAGAAACATCAACATGTTCACATCTGAATATTCACCAGATGATAAAATAGAGGTGGATCCTATACTAGGTAGATTTTTTGACACGCCTGAAAAAAAAGCAAAATGGATAGTAAGAATAAAAATAGCTTATATACTATGGATATTACTTATGATATTTGGCATAACAACATTTCTACTAATGCATCTACTATAAAAACAATAAAAAA
>QMST01000095.1 GCA_003649745.1 Thermoplasmata archaeon
TCATTAAGGCAACCATGACTCCATATGCATATGATAAGTGTATAGTGGGAATCAGAATTAAGGAGTATAAAAATATTTTTTTGTCTTTGTATTTCTTTGCAATTCTTGTTGATTCGAATAGGATAACAAATGAATAAAGTAACAAACCTAGGAAAATAAGTAGAGAAAAAAACCACATTAAATTAAACAAAAGACAAATTGAAAAAAGGAGAAGGAAAGCAATCACTCCATAGGCAGGCCATAGATAGATATGGCTCGTTATTCCATGCAAGTCATGTTTCTTTATAATCGCAATCTTTGCCTTTGCCCATTTGTAGATTTGGCGAGCAAAGGAACGGAAAGTTTGCTTTCTGTAATGAACAACCTTGACAGAAGGTGAATAGAATAATTTGTAACCTGCCTTTCTTATTCTGTAACTAAGCTCCAAATCCTGACCTTTAACAAAACTCTCATCAAACAAACCCACACTATCAAATATCTTCCTCTTCAAACATAGGTTGCACGTTGGAATATGATCGACAAACCTCTCTTCCTCTATCATAGTATGCTGAGTTGATGGATTGAACCTCCCCCCTCTAGCCAGAGGAGATGTCATAACAAGACCTATGGCTTTAGACTTAAATGAGATATTATCTGGAAGAAGATCAGGACCACCCACTCCATCAGTATCTACTCTTTCAAACGCTTTCTTAATACTAGAAAACCAATCCTTACTCGCATAGGCATCACCATCTATAAAAGCTATAAGTTTACCCTTTGCATGTTTTACCCCTAGGTTTCTCCCTGCAGCAGCGTTTACTTTTGGATTCCTAAGAAGAGTAAACTTATATTTTTTCTGAAGTTTTTTCAACAACTCATAGGTACCATCATCACTCATTCCATCTACAACTATAACCTCATACTTTCCATCAAAATCCTGTTCATATAAGGATTTTATACATTTCTCAATATACTTTATCTCATTTCTAACAGCTACCACAACTGAAATATCCATTTCCTCACCCACAAATTGCTATAGAGTCGAGAAAAACCTGTTTGCTTTTTTAAAATCTTCTATAGTTCCAACATCTATATGTTTCCCCTCTATCTTCCTGTAAAACACTTTACATCCATCTTCAATCAAAATTTTAATGGAATCAGTTAGTTGATACTCATTATTTAAACCAGGTTTAGTTCTTTTAATAGCATCAAATATAATTGGTTCAAATACATATACCCCCATACAGCCTAGATTGCTAGGAGTCTCCTCATTTGAAGGCTTCTCTATTATATCCACTATCCTGTTATTCTCCCCTGGTTTTATCATCCCATGTCGCGTTGGATCATCAACCTCTGCAACTCCAATTGTTGCATCAGCTCCAACTTTATTATGAAAATCTATAATATCCCGCAAGAAAGTTTTAGGATAAAAGAAATTATCCCCCAGAACCACCAAAAACGACCCATTTCCTATTACATGTTCCCCAGAGGCAACAGCTCTAGCAAGACCACTTCTCCTATCCTGCACCACATATGTAAGTCTAACTCCAATTCTTTCCCCAGATCCCAGATAATCTAGTATTGCATGTTTTCGCCATCCAACAACTATAGCTATTTCATCTATACCAACTATCTTCATTGCTTCTATAACATGCTCTATCACCGCTTTATCCCCAACCATAAGAAGTTCCTTCGGTATCGCCAAAGTAATAGGTTCCAATCTTGTACCTTTACCTGCTGCAGGTATTAATCCTTTCACTACCAACACACCCCCTCATAAATCCTCGCTGTTTTTTTAGCCTCCAAAACTCTTCTACCATCTACAACAATCTTTCCACTATAATCCAATTTTCTAAACTCATCCCATTTTGTTAATATCAAAACAGCTTCGCAATCCTCCAAGACCTCTACAGCTGAGGAGCAATAGGTAATATGTGGAAACACTTTCTTAAAATTATCCATAGCTTTAGGATCAAAAACTTTTACAGTTGCCCCTTCCTCCAACAACTTCTCAACTATTGGTATAGATCTACTATCCCTCACATCATCAGTATCTGGTTTAAAAGCCAAGCCAAGTACACCAATAGTCTTTCCCTTTAAACTGGGTAAATGTTTCCTAAGTAACTCAACTGCTTTTAGAGGCTGCTTCTCATTTACAACTATGGCACTTCTAACTATGTTCAACTCTTCTTTAATTTCCTCAGACCATCTAACCAATGCTTTCGTATCCTTTGGAAAGCATGAGCCACCCCATCCAATACCAGAATCAAGAAACGCTCTACCTATTCTCTTATCCATGCCCATACCATCAGCAACCTCATAAGTATCAATACCAAGTTTTTTACAAATATTTCCAATCTCATTTATAAAAGAAATCTTCGTTGCCAAAAAAGCATTACTCGCATACTTTATCATCTCAGCAGCAGAAAGCGATGTCTCAACAATAGAACAGGAAAAACCACTATACAATCTTCTAAGAACCTCTCTACTTTTATCATCATAGTATCCAATAACTATCCTATCCGGCTCAAGAAAATCCCTAACAGCTACCCCTTCTCGCAAAAACTCTGGATTCATTGCCACACCAAAATCCACTCCAGCTTTTTTCCCAGAATGCCGCTCCAACAAAGGCAATACAACCTCTCCTGTGGTACCCGGTAGCACCGTGCTTTTTACAACCACAAGATGCCATCTATCTTTACTCCTAAGCTGTTTTCCTATCTCCTCTGCTGCCTCCTTCACAAACTTTAAATCTATGCTTCCATCATCTCTTGAAGGTGTTCCAACACATATAAATGTCACATCGGTGTTTTGAATAGCATACTCATAATCCCTAGTCCCCTCTATCCTACCTTTGTTCTCAACAAGGAGTTGCTCCAAACCCTCCTCATATATCGGCGGAACTCCCTTGTTTATCATCTCTATTTTTTTCTCGTCAACATCAACACATATAACCTTGTTTCCAAGCTTAGCAAAACATACGCCTGTTACAAGTCCAACATATCCTGTGCCTATTATTGAAATATTCATTAATATGCAGCATCAAAAAAATTGATTTAAAGGTTGGCATTCAATAAATCTCTTATCGCCTTCCTTACCGCTTCATCTGAGTTATACTGTGGTTTCCAACCCAGCTTCTTTATTTTGCTAATATCAAACTGAAACCTAGGAACATCTCCCTTCCAACCACGTTTTCCACCAGTATACTTAAACCTAACATCTCCAAGTTTCATTTCATCTACAACCATCTCCGCAATCCTATTAACCTCTGTCGCACCATCACTTCCAAGATTAAACAAATTTATCTGATCTTTTGCATTTTCAAAACCAAAAAGCATACCATCCACACAATCACTAACATAAAGATAAGATTTCCTCTGTCTACCATCTCCCAAGATCTCCAACTCTTTCGGATTTTTTCTAAGCTTATTAATAAAATCAAATATCACACCATGCGTACATCTCAAACCAACCACATTTGCAAACCTAAAAATCCAAGCTTGCATATCAAAAGTATGACAAAAAGAAGAAA
>QMST01000096.1 GCA_003649745.1 Thermoplasmata archaeon
GATGTTTCTTTGTTCACGAGAGATATTGCAATGTTTTCATGATTGGTTTCAAATCTTATTCCCCTGGCTACTGCGGATGCTTTCCCAGGAATTGGCCCTGTTGCCACAATATCCACATCTTTTGGTGCTATCTTTGTGTTAAAATGTATTTTTACACCTTCTTCTAAAGCTTGGTTTTTAAACGCTTGGTCAATACAGTCTCCAAATGCTCCTCTCTTAACCAGGTAGAATAAGGGTTTTTTTGATTCTACATATACCCTGTCTTTTCCATCTGTTAATATCATCTCATAAAATGGAGAGTATTTGAAACCTGTGTCAATGTTCATGGATTTCAACTCATCTAGTATATCCTCCTTGGAAGACCAGTTTTCTAATCCCTCTAGATCACCATGAAACCTCTTGCCGCAGTCATCTCTGATTTCAAAAACCTCTACATTGAAACCATTTTTAGATAAATTTATTGCCGCGCTCAGACCAGATAAACCTGCTCCTAGGATTTTGATACTTTTTCTCATCAGAATCAGATAAAAAACAGTTTATTTATTTTTAATTGTTTTCTGATGTTTTGATATCTCTGATTGACAAATTATTCTTAAGATAGTTCAAAAATCTATGAAAATATTCTTCCTCCAACTCTCCTTTAAACTTTATCTCAACAGTATGTCTTTTTCTAGGATGAATCCTTTGAATCATGATATCACAAAGACAATCTTCTTTTTTCTTCACCCTTAATCTTATGTTTTTTCCTTCTTTTGTCCTATTTGCTATCTCACTTAGCAGATTTATGCATTCCATTGTATCATGTCCTTTTTCAGGATTCTCATACAATGTTTTCCCATCTAAAACTATCTTCACCACGTTATGGAATTTTGCTTTTGCAAGTGCTCTAAGCATGAGCTCTGCCGTTGGGAGAAGCTCAAAATGCTCCTCTACCTTCTCAAAACCTGTTAATTCTCTAATTTTACTTATTAAAAAAACAGAGGAATCTATCTTTTCTCTTTCCACATCTAAATCCAGTTCTATTTCAATGTTTTTTAGACACCTTTTCTTTTTACCTTTTTCAGCCTTGAATTTTCTGAGCTTATGCGGAGGGTTTGTAGCATTAATCCAACTCATCACCTCCGAAGGGGAATAAACCCATGGTGGTTGAACAAAATCAGAACCATCTTTCATAACTATAGTCTATATCAAACCTGTTTTAAATAAATTTCCCTTTGTTTTGAATCACTAGTTTTTTATAATCAAAAAACAATTACCTTTACAAAGAAGGATGGGATGCAATTTATTAGAGTAAGTAGAAAATCCTCTATTAAACATAATTCAAAAAAGAAATTATACAAAAATAGAAAAAAAATAGAGGAGATACCACTGACCACTATAAAACTAACAATGTATACGCTGAGATGGATTTTTTTGATCATCCTTATCTATGTAATTGTAAGCATGTTCATCCTGGCTTTTACCCAGGGTCTGGGTTTCCTCTCCCAGATTGTCACCCTGAGCATAGGAGGCTTTTTCGGTTTCTTCATGGGATATTTTGGTTGGATGTTTGCACATCAACTCATGAAATGGATCAGCGGCAGAGAATAAGGTAAAATATTAAATACAAGTTTATTTTTCTAAAAAGCTTATGAGCTGGATAACAAATTTAACAAAAATAATCTCAGATCAGCTTAACACAAACCTATTTTACGGGGAGCTAATAGCAGCAATTATCATTTTTCTGATATTCTTGATCATAGGTTGGGTTGTTTATTTTATTTTTAGCAAATATCTAACAAAACTTGCAGAGAAAACAAAAACAAAGTTAGATGATATGATCCTGGAGAACATTAGAACACCAATCTATGTAGTCGTAGTGTTACTTGGTGCCTACTATGGTTCTAAAGCCTTTAGCGCATTGGGCACCTACTCAGATTTGTTAGCTAAAATTTTTCTAGTAGCTGAAATACTGGTGATAACATTCATAGTCACAAGGATCATAAATATTCTCATAAGCTGGTATAGTGAAAGAGAGGTCAAGGAGAGAAAAAAAATAAGTGAACACCTCCTATTTGTTTTTAAAAAGATTATACATGCGTTTATCTACATATGCGCTTTCCTTGTTATACTCTCTGTTTTTAAAATAGATCTCTCTGGTGTGGTCGTAGGCTTGGGTGTTGGTGGTATAGCTGTAGCTCTTGCTCTGCAAAATATACTGAGTGATGTGTTTAGCGCGTTCTCAATCTATTTCGACAGACCTTTTGAGATAGGAGATTTTATTGTCATTGGTGAATACATGGGAACAGTGAAGAAGATAGGTATTAAATCAACAAGGATACAACTCTTGCAAGGCGAGGAGTTAATAGTATCAAATAGACAGCTTACAAACACTAGTGTGAGAAACTTCAAACGGATGAAAAAAAGAAGAATAGTTTTCACCATCGGTGTAACCTATGATACATCTGTGGACAAGCTTAGAAAAATACCAGAGATCATTAAAAGCATAATAGATCCAGAAAAGCTGCCAAATGTTGATAGACTGGAACGAGTTCATTTCAAAGAATTTGGAGATTTCAGCCTCAACTTCGAAATTGTATACTATACAAAAACATCAGATTATATAAAATATATGGATACACAGCAGGCTATAAACTTTGCAATAAAAGAAGCTTTTGAAAAAGAAGGCATAGAAATGGCATTCCCAACACAAACCATATATCTCAACAAAATTTCAACATAAAACTACATAATTATACAGTTTATTTGCTATCAGACCTGGAATGGTTTTTGTAAAAGGAGACAGTCTAACCCTAGATGATTTTTCCCAAGTTGTAAATGATTGGGTAATGAGAAAGAAAAGGGTGGGCATGGGCTGCTGGATTAAATAGAGGGAGAGTTACTACCTATCGGCTATTGAAATATTTCCATGCATCTCTAAGAAGAACAGGTAAAGAAGGCGATACGTGCATCCATATGAACTTTTGTTTGGCAGTATTAGTCCAATAAGCCGTTATTGTAATATCATAAATAGTGGTTTTATCAACTTTAAAAGTGTACTCATAGGGTGGTTTATCATCTATATAATATTGATCCCCTATTATAGTACTAAATACTACTTTTTCGCAACTTTCATTTTCTAAAACTTTGACATCTACTTTAACGGTAAGTTTTTTTCCTATGCTTATAGCATATATTTCTTGGTCGTAGAGTTTAGAAAGACGATCACACAACATTTTTCCAAGGAAAGGAATAGGCACCTGAAAACCTCTGATATAGATGGAGTTGTTAGCTGGTTTAATAATTTCTATATAAGGGCGATCTGGAGGATCTTCAACAGTTAAAGTAGCATTGTAATTTTTTCTTTTAACAGCAGTAAAGCCATAGACGTTCAATAGTGGAAAGACAAGCATGAGGATTACTAGCATGGCAAACATGGTTTTAAAGATTCTACCATCCAC
>QMST01000097.1 GCA_003649745.1 Thermoplasmata archaeon
GTCTGGGATGATATAGTTCTTCCAGGTAAGACAAGCATAAAATATCAAGTGCTTTACCGCCCTAAGAACAAACTGGTTTTCATGCCAATTAAAGACGATATACTTCCAGGGAATGAAAAAGGTTTCGCAAAGCCCCCGGTAGATCTATCAAGATTAGATTTATCCACTGGTGAGTTTTATACTTTAAAACTCAAAGCGAATCTAACCACAGCAGATCCCTCTATAACTCCTAAAATCAAAAGATGGGGTATTACCTGGCAAAAATATGATGCATATTGGCTAGATAATTTTTCAACAGATTTAAGAGTAGATAAGCTAGAAAATTTGGAGATAGAGAACAATAGTGTGAATATTACCCTGGGTAGAGCCAACTGGCCAATGTTTGGTCTTAATCTCAAAAACATCAGAGTATCCCCAAGTGTTGGGCCGAAAACTTTTGATGAGCTAAGATTGAAAACACCATCTGGGATAGGAGGCTACTCATCACCTATAATTGTTGATGGAGTAATGTATGTAGTATCAAACAAATACAATGTTTTATATGCTATACCCGCTAATGCTACAGGTAAAATAGTTGAGCCTTTGCAGACATCTCAAAAAATAGATCTTGTCTATGGATCACCGATTGCCACAGATGATTTTATCATAGTTGCTACAAGCAACAGCAGTGTGTTAAAAAATCTTAAAAGTGTATCAAAAGATGTTAAAAACAAAGTATATGCATTCTACAGAGAAAACATTAGTGAAAAAGCATGGGAATATAGCTACAGCGGGGCAGAATCATCGATTTGTTTCTCTGGTTCCCCAGTTGTGCATGATGGAAAAATCTTTTTAACCGCATGGTCTGGAAAATATAAACTAGCAGATATTCTCTCAGGTTTGGGAGAATCTAAAGGCAAGCTCATTGCTATAGATGAATATACAGGTAAGCCATTATGGACACCATTTGAGTTACCTGCACCAAGCCTCTGCACACCTGCTGTAGACAGTGGAATGGTGTTTGTAGGCTGTGAAAATATAAACGGTAGCAGTCTTTTCGCAATAGATGAGGAATCAGGTAAAGTGATATGGGAAAGTAACGAATTAGGACCAATAGGAAGAATAGCACCAGTGATAAGTGATGATAAAATCATTGTCACCTATGCAGAATTTTCTGCACCAGTTATCGGTCAGGCTACTACACATTTAGCAGCAGTTTATAAAGACAATGGCACACTAGCATGGGATGTTGAAATAGGTAACATAACACTTTCAACAAAGTATCCAGCTGATAGACCATTTCTTGGTCATCTGGAGATTGGTTCATCAACACCAGTTGTATATGATAATAAGGTGTTTGTAGCATCACCAGATGGTATAATATGTTCTGTTAATATTACCACTGGTGAGATTATTTGGGAATACCCGGTTAGCAGAGAGGGTTTCTTACCTCAAACATTGGGTGCAGGTGTTATATACTCCTCACCTGTTATCGCTGATAATGTATTATACATTGCAACACAACTTGGTATCATCTATGCCTTAGATGTGGATACAGGCATAGAAATATGTGAGCCATTTAAAGCAGATGCAGGGTTTATTTCCTCACCAATTGTTGTAGATGGCATACTCTACATTTGTGACAATGCAGGGAGAATATATGCATTTGGAGAGCAAAAAATACAATACAACATGCAGGGCAGGATAGTGTCAAACATTATAAAACCACCAGTTGGCAAATGGTGGCACACATTTTATGCTGATAGTTCTATAGATGGTACATTTAAATATAGTATACTCGATGAGAATTACAATACCCTGCTCTATGACATAAAAAATGGGGATAACCTATCCTCATTGAGAACAAATAAGATACGCCTATGTGCAGATATAAGCAGAAGCGATGTTTCTCAAAATCCAACATTAAACACCTGGTCTATATCTTTTGCAGATGAGACAGATCTCCCTAGAGAATGGAATAATTTAACACCTCAAGGTTACTACAATAAAGAACTTGTTAACTGTACTATAGATGTTGTAGATAAGACATCCGGCTTAGATGTAAGCTCTGCAAGATATGCAGTGAACTACTCAATAATTGGAGATGATCTGGTAAACCTTTCTATAGGTATTGGAACAATGATAGCAGAGCATCCAGAGAAATTTGGAAAAATTACATCATCAATATATGGTAATATATTTTTATACACTCCATGGGGAAAAGCAGTTTGCATCCCAACTATAAATGGGACCAAAACTGCAACGATCATAGCATATAATGTACCATTAACAAGTGATTCACTAAGAAACATATTACCAATGCAGCTATTTGATAAATATCTTGGAGAATATGGTAAAGATTATACTATAGTAGTAAACGGTGTAGAATTCCAAATAAGTGATCTCGCTGGAAATGTAAACAATAGCAAAACCTATCCGATAAAGGTTGACACCAAACCACCAACCTCTAATATCACTCTTGTCTCCCCACCAGCTTTCTCAGATGGTACATACAAATGGTATGGTATCAATAATATATTACTAAATGTAACTCATCGAGATGATAAAAGTGGTGTAAGCATGGTTCTGCTGTATTACAAATACTCTGAAAATGGTGTTAATTGGAACAATTGGACACTATTTGCCAACATCACCCCTCCATCTGGAGAAACCAATTTTTCAGCAGTGAAAGATGGTTTCTATGAGATTTGCTCTATAGCCTCTGATATAGCTGGAAACTATGAAAACCCTGATAAAAAGGAAAGAACTGGAAATGTTTCCTTTATAGCAGTTGATACCCATAAGCCAATGGCACATTATAATCCAGAAGCAGACCACTGGTACAACAACTCAGCACCACAAATAAGGATCAACTTCACAGACAACATGGCATTAAAAAGCATAGAATATCAACTAAGCAATACAACATGGAGTAGCAACTGGGAGACAATAGCAGATGATATAGATAGCAGGTTTTACAATAAAACATTCCAGATAGACAATTCAACATGGCAGAGTATAAACCCAAGATTGACCTATTATCTAATATTCAGGATCAATGACTACGGCAACAGGGAGAACATAACTATTGAAAAACCATACAAGATTGTAAAAGATATAGACAGGCCAAGGTCTGAGATACAAGCATTTAATGTAAAATGGCATTCATCTCTGCCAATAAAAGTAACTGCTACAGCAGGGGATGGCACCAGCTTTGTTTCCAAGGTTACCTTATACTACAGTTACTCCCCTGATAACAAGACATGGACATCTTGGAAGGTATATGAGGAGGGTAAATACATTGGAAATGGCACTTGGGAGTGGGAGTTTGATGCACCAAATGGCAATGGATACTACAACTTTTATACGATTGCAAATGATGAAGCTGGAAATGTTGAGCACAAGGAGGGCTATGAGATTGTAAC
>QMST01000098.1 GCA_003649745.1 Thermoplasmata archaeon
AAATAATATTGTATAAAAGTGAGATATATGAAATTTAAGAAGATAGATGCTTTAATTATAGTTATAATACTACTTGTTGCAGGTTTGCTTTTTTATAGAGTGGGATTTATTGGGGAAAAGAAAGAAGAAAAAAAAGAGATTCAACCCCCGGGTGAAGAAAAACATGATCTTCAACCCCTTCCTCCAGAATCTTTTATTACAGCATCAAGAAGAGTTGTAGAACACATAGATGAAGGAGCACATTTCAAATCAAAACTAGTTGTTTGTAGAGAATGGTGGTTTTTCAGTGTTATATTCAACAGTAGCATGCTTAAAAACTGGTCTCTAACCGTGGGTTTTGCACATATGGCATACGGTGATATATTCGGAAAATTAAAACCTGACCTATTTCTACTCTCACTAACAGATGACAAGGGTAACAGCTATGGTGGGATAATCAACAAGGATAGATTAATTAAAAAAACCTTATCAGCAGGTAGTCCAGGTGTTAGTCTCAAATTTGATAACAACTGGGCTGAGGGAAGTTACCCTTACTGGCATGTTCATATAGAGGACAATGATCTAGATGCTAAGCATGATATAATTGTTGACTTAGATTTTGTTGCTAACTCTCTCCCACTTTGGACCGTGATGGATAGGTTCAAACTGGAAAACATGGAAAAAAGCAACATCGCACAGTACATGGTGCCTTCTTGTAGTGTAATAGGCACTGTGATACTAGATGGAGTCTCATTCGATGCCTCTGGTATAGGATATTATGAACATTCTTGGACTCCATTTTATATAAGAAGAGGTCTAACACCTGTTATGAGACTCAATGGTTGGGATACTTTTTATGTACATTTTGACAATGGCTGGGATATGTACCTGCATAAGGTATATCCTGCTCCACAGTTTATCTCATCTAAAACCCCTAGGCTTAACTTTGTTGGGTGTATCATCCTATCATATAACGGTGGTGAAAAAATAACCGAGTTTAGAACATTCCAAATGAAAAACACAGGTCTAGAAAGAAAAAACCTGTTTGTTAAAATGCCCACCAGTTTCAAGGTTTCAGCATCCAAAAAATTCACAATATTATTAGACAAGGTAAACTTGAAACTAGACCTAGATATCAACCTACTTGGTAAATGCGAGAAAACATGGAAATTCCCATCTTACATTGGTATGCAGACAGGCTCAGCAACTGTAAAAGGCAGCATATCCTGGTTTGACGGTGAAAAAAATGTTAACATAGATCTAAATGGAAAAGCTACATTCTGGAACACTAGAGCTGCACCATAAAAAACAATGGTGATATGAATGTAGTATTCTGAATTTTTTATTTTCTTTAGCGAAAATTATTTATATAATGATAGTAAATATTAAATGGGTGAAGGTTAATGAAGAGGGTATTAATTATTTTAATGGTGGGTTTGTTTTTAATTAGCGGTGTAGACGGTATAGCAGTTATAAGTTCGAAGAACATTAAGATGGATAGTAAATCTCCATGTTATAACAACGCAAGCATAACAGTTTTCGGTAGAGGTAGACTTGATCAAAAACAAACTAAGTGTAACAATGACTTTCTGATTTTTGGTCATACATATGAAACTTACGTAGAGAATGATACATTTCATCTAATCATATTTTCTCTATATGGAGCTATCCAGACTTTCTTACCAGATCCGCATGCTAAATTTATTACAAGAGTCAAGTTGTATGTTAAGAGAATAGGTAATCCTCCCTCCGATTTAATCGTTGGAATCGGAAAATTTAGAAAGGGAGAGGAGTGGAAAAAAACTGATGAATGGGAGTTATTCGATACCTACGTTGTCTTTCCCTCTTCAAAGATTCCTACCTCCTATAGATGGATAGAATTTGATTTTCCAGATGTAGAAGTTAACAATTCCTATACTTACTATATTGCAGTCGGTACAACGGATGTCGAGGGAAAATACGGCAGTAGAGAATATTATTCCATAGGTTATTTTAAAGGTGAGAATTTATATGATAAAGGTGAATTAGGAAAAACCCAAATACATGGTATTATAGACCAAACAAAACCTGATTTTGAAGTCTTCCAGGATTCTGATTTGGCCTTTAAAATCTATGCTAAAATGAAATAGAACTTTTGCAAATTTTACCCAGGTAGGATTAAAGGAGATTTTTTAAGAATCTTCAGAAGTTGTCTAAGCACCCATCTCTTTAATCTACTACAGATAGAACCTATAGCTTTTATCCCTTGGAGTATCTCTTTAACAATGGGATTGAAGCAGTTATTCTTTAGGAGGGTATAGGCAAGAAAGACTAGGTGTAGGTGTATAACTACAGCGTCTAGTTTCCTTACCTGATACTCACCCATTCCCAAATGCTGCTTACAATCCCTATAAAATACCTCAATATTCCAACGCTTTTTATAGTATTCGAGTACCTCTAAACCTCCCATGGATGTATTACTTGATACAAGGAACTTACAACTTTTACTATTAATCCTCTCTTTGAGAATCACTAGCTTAATCTCTCCAACATTCTTCATAACAACTACGGTTTCATAGAACCATCTGTATCTTCTTTCATCCAGTTCTTTGTCTATCTTCTTAAAACAATTTTTTGAGATGATTTTACTGTACTTCTCAAGGTTGATCCATTCACCATTTTCCTGTAGGATAAGCCTGTTGCTCTTAGCCATAGAAACCCAATCAAATCCATGGGAATTAAGGAACTCTAGAATTTCTTTACTCATATACCACTCATCAAAAACAACAACCCTAGGTTTAACCCATAAGAATGATTTCTTTAGCAATTCTATAGCTATCTCAATCCTTGTTTTAAACCAGATATCAAGCTCTTCTGCTACTTCTTTCTTTAGATATGGATTGAAATATAGAGGAACCCTACGATTCCCATTTATATAGAGTGTGGATACTATGTCATGACAGAGTATACTCTTTTTCTTGGAATGATCATACAGATATCCTACACCATCCATACTCTTTCCAGTTTTCTCGATGAACGAATCATCTAGGATAAGTACCCCACCTTCTTCTATTCCCTCTAGATTTTCCTTCAACCTTAAGTTGTTAAGTCTTCTAACATTCCATCTATGTCTCGTTAGAAACCTATTCAGAGAGCTCTGACTTCTACCATTGAGAGTATTGGAAATAATATCCTGTATATTCTTCTCACCCTTCTCACTCACCACCAAACCATTCATATAGGTTTTAAAATGCCTCCACTGCGGTTTAGAAAAACAGTTACGATAGATCTCTAGCTTCTCACCAAATATATCTATATCTGATGTAAATAGCATCTTATCCCATCCCAAGTTGAAATAATAATTGTTATTTATCTAGATAACTCCCAATTGATTTTCAAAAGTGCAAAAGTTTTGTTATA
>QMST01000099.1 GCA_003649745.1 Thermoplasmata archaeon
GAGACAATAGCTGCTGAAAACGGCGTATTTCTACCCAAAATACAATACAGCAAAACCATAGAGAAGATGAGAAAAATCATAAGCAAAATTGATGCTAAAAACATAATAATAAATGGTGATATTAAACATGAATTCTCAGAAACAAGCTATCACGAATACAAAGAAGTAAAAAATTTCTTTGACTTCCTAAACAACCTAGGTTTTGAAAAAATAATAGTTTTAAAAGGAAACCATGATAACTTTATCATCAATATCACCAGAAAATATGACAACATAGAACTCCACAACGAGCTAGCAATAAATGATTTTTTCTTCCTACATGGACATAAAGACAAAAATATCATGGAGATAAAGCAAAAAAACATTATTCTAGCCCATGAACACCCAGCCATTGGACTCTATACAGAAATAGGTGTGAAAGAAAAACTAAAATGTTTTTTATATGGCAAAGCAAATGATAAAAATATTGTTGTAATACCGGCATTTAGCTATTTCGCCCAAGGAAGCGATATCAACCTTATACCAAAAAATGAGTTGCTTTCTCCGATATTAAAAAAAATTGACGTTGATAATTTAAAAGCAATAGGTATCTTAGAGGATGATGAAAAATTGTTAGAATTTCCAGAAATAGGGAAGATAAGGGAATAACATGGTTGGAAAGTTTATAGAGGCGAAAGAAAAAGCATTAACAACTCTCTATAAAGAAATGCGTAAGGGAAAAGTTGACAAAGATTTGACTCTTCTACTTGAAAAAATAAACAAAACAGAGAACTTTTTTACAACTAACAGCTGCTCTGGTAGAATCCTGCTGCTGGAGATACCAGAGATTGGAGACAAAAAAGAAGCAAGATTTATAGGCAAATGGCATGGTCAAGTAACAAAACATGATCTGATTTCTAAAATAAAAGAATCTAAAAAAGGAACAATTTGGCTCCTAGCACAACCACTAGTTATTCACATTGGAGCAAAAAATCTTGAAAACGCGATAGCGCTTATGAAAGTAGCAAATGAAAGCGGTTTTAAAAACACATTCATAAAAAGCATAGGAAAAAACAGGATAATAATAGAAATATGTGGCACCGAGAGAATGGATGCCCCCATTGGGGAAAATGGTATACTAACCTGCAACATGGAGCATTTGGAATTACTCGTAAAAACCGCAAATGAGGTCATAAAGAAATCTAAAAACAAGTTAGACAGATTAGAGAGAAACTTGGATTTGAAATTAAAGATATAAAAACATACCCACGTTATATTTTATATTTTTAGAAATATTTAAGTAGTCGCAAAATAACATCATATTTAGAAAGTGAAAAAATAAAATGGAAGGAAATATAATAATTGATATCCTCGTAAACACATCATATCTAATAATTCTCCTGATATTATCTCCTCTAGCCCTAGTATTATCTAATTTAGATGAAAAGGTTAAAAAATACAAGTTTGCTCTCATGCCAATGTTTCTATTTCTTGTACCATTTTTCTCCTTGTTTCTCATATTTAAATCGAAAGATAAAGAAAAGAAAGAAAGTTTCATCAAAGCATTACAAGATTTTTACAAATATGAAATAGCAAAAAACCCGCCGGAAATGGAAAATTAAAAAATTTTTTTAGCTTCCATAGCTTCTACGGAATAACCAAGAATTTTTAGATATCTTCCTATATACCTCGCTTTCATCTTCTTTTTCCTTGATCGCTTTAGCCTCTTCCTTTATAGCCTTATCATCTAACAGCCAATAATATCGTCTCAATATTTTTCCTCTTTCCTTATATTCTTCTCTTTTAACTTTTAATATTTTTTCTCTTTGTAGCTCATAAAATAGGGCTCTTATTTCCTTGTTGATATCCTCATCAGGAATCTCTTTTTTCCCATTAAATGCTCTTTCAATGATCTTTGTCAATGCCTTAGCATCATCTTTTAACATACCAAATTTATTCATTAAAGCTAAAACCAAGAGTCTCTTCATACCCCATCATTATTATTTTCAATATTTTATATATAAATGGTTTATTGTACAAGTGTTATCAAAAAATCCAATTTTTAAGGAAAAATGAATCAAAAGATTAAGTTTTTTCTCAAACTCAAAGGGGATTTAAATGGCATACAGAAGATGTTTTAAATAATTCTACTGTTTTATACTAAGAACCATCATGGAAATCACATACACAGAGAACCAAATAGTCTTTAAAAAACAACTCAACACCCTAGATAAATTTGTTATAGATTTCACATCCTTACTAAACAGATTAGACATTTGTTATGTAATCGTCTCAGGATACGTAACAATACTTTTTGGAAGAAGTAGAGTGTCAGAAGATGTGGATATTATTGTAGAGAGAATAGAGTTTGACAAATTTGAAAAACTATGGGATGCTTTAAAAAAAGATTTTGTTTGTATAAACGCTAAAGAAGCAAAAGAGGCTTTTGAAAGATATCTTCAAGCTGGGGTTGCCCTTAGATTTGCTAAAAAAAATCGTTTTATACCAAATATTGAATTTAAATTTCCTAAAATCAGTCTAGACCTCTGGACACTCAGAGAGCGAAAAAAAGTTCTTCTAAATAATCATGAAATATTCATCTCCACTTTAGAATTGCAAATACCTTTCAAATTATACTTGGGTAGTGAAAAAGACATCGAAGATGCCAAGTATTTGTATAACTTGTTTAAAAACAACATCGATACAAATGTGTTAAATGAATTTATCCAAAAACTTAAAACAGAAGAGTTATTTAAAAGATATTTAGAATGAATATACCAAAAATAGATTTAAAAGAATTAGAGAAAATGAAACAAGATAATTTTAGAGAGCGATTAGAATTTATAGAAAAATATGTAGAATGGATTAAAAAAACCTCCAACAAAGAATGGAGTTCACAACAGAAGGATCTCATAGGTTAAAAGTTTTCGATTTTTAAAAAGCGTTCTTAGACACATAGCTTTATCCGAATTATTTAAATGTTAGTTCTATATTCATATTCTTACCTTTAGGAGATCTACTGAGGAGGTAAAAATAGAAATGGTGTTTGATCCACAAGATAATATTTTCCTGCTAGCAGGACCAGTTAAAATACATCCCAGAGTGTTAAAGGCTATGAACACACCATCTCTTGGTCATAGAAGCCCAGAGTTTACAGAGGTCAATAGAGAGCTAAGGGAGCTTACTCAGTATCTTTTCCAAACAAAGAATGGAGTTCACAACAGAAGGATCTCATAGGCTAAAAGTTTTCGATTTTTAAAAAGCGTTCTTAGACATATAGCATTACCCGAATTATTTAAATGCTGGTTCTATATTCATATTCTTACCTTTAGGAGATCTACTGAGGAGGTAAAAATAGAAATGGTGTTTGATCCACAAGATAATATTTTCC
>QMST01000100.1 GCA_003649745.1 Thermoplasmata archaeon
ATGAGAAAGATATTTCGCTAAAGGGAATCGAACTAGTGAAAGAGTGTGATAAAATTTTTGCAGAGTTTTACACCTCTGTTTTAACAGATGATTGTATTGAAAAACTGGAGGAGATGATAGGGAAAAAAATTGAGGTGTTAAATAGAGAGGAAGTGGAAGATGGGAGAGTCATATTAGAACATGCCATGGATAAAAAAGTGGCTTTTCTAGTGGGTGGGGATCCTCTGTCAGCGACTACACATGTGGATCTTAGAATAAGGGCAAAAAAACAAGGTGTTGATACAAAAATCATACATGGTAGTAGTATCTTCACTGCTATTCCTGGGTTGCTTGGTTTGCAACATTATAAGTTTGGAAGGGTTACCACTCTAATGTTTCCCCATGGAGATTTTTTTCCTAAAAGCCCTTATGAGATCATCTATGAAAATAAATCAAGGGGGTTGCATACTCTTGTTTTGTTGGATATCGATAGGGAAAATAACCGGTTTATGTCAGCAAATGAGGGTATGAAATTATTGTTTGACATGGAGGAATCCCTTGGGAAGAATCTGATAAATGATAATTTGCTTGTTTGCGTTGTTGCACGAGCTGGGTCTGATAACCCAGTTGTAAAAGCTGGTAGGATAAAAAGGTTGATAAGGGAGGATTTCGGATCGCCGTTACATACTCTTGTCGTGCCGGGGAATTTGCATTTTATGGAGGTCGAGGCATTGATTAGTTTTGCTGGTCTTGAAAAGGATGAATTGGGATAACAAAAAAGTTATATTTACTATCTGTTATATTGCATAATCACGTGATGGGATGCAAGTTAATCAAAGCATTGGTTTAATATATGGTAACGTTGGTTCAACTGAGTTTAATTTTACTGTGGAAAATCCTGATCTGAAAAAATTTGATTACATAGCTGTTCCTCATAAAGACTGCGGAGTTGTCTTAGCGCAGGTTATGGATATAAGATGCTTCTCTGATTTTTCTTTTGATGATGCAAAGTCTTTGTTAAACAATGATCTAGAGGGTCTAAATGTTAAGATCGAAGGGGATTTATCTGCTCATGCAAATGTCATAGGTTATAGGGATGCAAAGGGGTACTTACAAACTCCGAGGAGGCCTTTTGAAGTCGGCGAACGAGTTTTTTTAGCTGATAAAGAGTTAATAAGAAATGTTTTAGGGTTATCAAGTAATGAAAAAAATGGTGCCTATATTGGGTTGTTAAAAGGACATAATCTACCGGTTTATCTCTCAATTGATGCACTGATACAGAAGCATATATGTATCCTAGCTAAAACCGGTGGTGGAAAAAGCTATGCATGCGGTGTTTTAGTAGAGGAAATGTTGAAAAAAAAGATTCCACTGGTGATAATAGACCCCCATGGTGAATATGTTTCCCTAGCTGAGCCAAATAAGGAAAAAAATGAAATTGCAAATATGCAAAGATATAAGATTTCACCAAAGGGATATAAGGATCAGATAATGGAGTTTTCACCTCTTTATAAAAGAAGTGAGGATGTTGTTCATCTCACATTGGATGGTAGAAATCTTGAGGCACGTGAGATAATAGATTTGCTTCCTAACAAGTTATCAGGGCCGCAGATGGGTGTACTATATCAGGCTATAAAGGAGATCAAGGAGTATAAATCTGTTTATAATTTGAGAGATATAATAGAGGCTGTGAATCGGAGTAAGAGTAGTGCTAAATGGGCTGTGATAGCAGCTTTAGAGGCGCTTGAATCCATAGGTGTTTTCTCTGATAATGGTCTCCCCCCAGAGGGGTTTGTTAAAAAAGGCAGGTGCTCCATAATAAATCTAAGAGGTGTACCACCTGATATACAGGATGTTATAGTCGCCAGGCTTTCTAAAGAACTCTTTGATGCGAGAAAATCTGGAAAAGCTCCGCCTTTTCTAATGATAGTGGAAGAAGCACATAATTATTGCCCTGAACGTGGTTTTGGTAATGCTGTCTCATCTAATATTTTGAGAACAATAGCATCTGAGGGTAGAAAATTTGGAATGGGGCTCTGTGTTGTAAGTCAAAGACCAGCGAAAATAGACAAAAACATTATATCACAATGTAACACAAACATTATACTGAAGGTTACAAACCCAAATGATCTCAAAGCAATTGTTCAATCTGTGGAAGGACTAACTACAGAGACAGCAGATGAAATACAACGTTTACCTGTAGGTGTAGCACTGGTGGCAGGAGGATCACTTTCTCTGCCTATCTTGGTTGAAATCAGAACCAGGGAGACAAAACATGGTGGTAAATCCATAAATGTCATATCCAAAGGAGAAGAATTTCCTAAACCAACATCTACTATAGCCAAAGAGAGATACACAACAACTATACCCCCTCCACCGAAAACAATAGAGAGACCCACAAAAGCAGAATATGTGCACAGGGTTGCCAATAGATTAGGCTGGGTTCAAACAAGTGATCCACAAGAAACAATAGAAATACTTTCAAAGGAGGCGAAAAAAATGAAAGAAGATATCTACAAATACCTAGACTCCCTAGCCAAACTAGGAAAAGTATTCTGCCATGAAAAAGAACCCAATTGTATAAGATGCCCAATGAATGAGGTATGTAAATATAGAAAAGAAAAAACCCTAGTAAAGAGAAAAGGCTTGATATTTAGATGAAAAAATTGGTTTTACTTATTCTAACAATAGCCGTAATGGCTGGCTGTGTAAAAATAGATTTTTTTAACAATATAAAAGTGTATTATGAGAAAGATGTAACTACGGTGATGATGACTATTAATTATGGATATGTTGTAAACTGTATGAAAAACATTAAATATAACATATTTTGCACACTTGGGGTTCCCTCATCAAACTATGAAAACATTCTATCCGTTAAATGGACAGACACCCCCATACAGGATATTATATCTGGAAACAAGATTTTCAAATGGAACATTAGCGGTTCCGTAGCCAAAAAATATAATCTTACTGTGAAAGCAAGCCTAATATCCACTGCTTTTTTGGTGAACCTATCTGATTGGAAAAACGCTTTAACGATAGAAAAATTGAAACTCTATCATAATGATTTGATAAAACAGTATTGCCATAATGCTTCTAATGGAAGTGCTAATTTAATAGAACCATATAATCCTATGATACATGACATTGCAACCATGGTAAAAAACCAGTGTAAATCAAACAATACATTTATACTAGCCAGGGAGTTGTTTAGATGGTTAAAAGAAAACACGGTATATAAAACACATGAGAGTGGGGGGACTCAGAGAGCAAGTTTCACATTGATACAAAAAAGTGGAGATTGTGATGATTTAACCTTTTTGTACGTATCTCTATGCAGAGCTTTAGGTATACCTGCAAGGTTTATCAAAGG
>QMST01000101.1 GCA_003649745.1 Thermoplasmata archaeon
ACCTGTGGTACTGCGGTTGCAGTTGAGATTAATAATATTGCGATAAATATTGAGCTAACTATTACTAGGTTTTTACTAAAACTTGGAATAACATTATTTTTCATTTGCCGCACCTCTTAAATTCTGTTTCTACTTCTAAAGTAGGCATTTCTATTATATAAACATTTTTATACAAATATTATCAGTTTTATAAGAAAAAAGGTTCACATTGCTCTCTTAGTAATTTTATAATAGGGGAGTATCAATTACTAAAAATGAGGATGAAGTTGTTCCCCTATACCCTACGGAAGAATCAAAAAGAGATAATGCAGACAATAGTTAACACTCTCTCCAGAGAAGGACATTTTGTGTTTGAATCTAGCACAGGCTCTGGTAAAACAATTTGTGCCTTAGCAGCTACATTAGAATTTGCCCTGCAACATAACAAGAAGATAATATATGCAACAAGAACACATGCACAGCAAAGACAAGTTATCCTAGAGCTGAGAGAAATCAGGAAGAAAAACAAGGATTTACAGGACAGGTTATTTGGCATCGGTCTACAGGGAAGAGCCCATATGTGCCTTTTAGCAAAAGAAGACCCTGAGTTAAGAAATGGCACAGCAGAAGAACTATCAAGGTTTTGCTCTGCTCAGAAAAAAAAGACATTAAAAAACAGAGAAGCCCTTGACGGCAACGGGTGTAATTTTTTCAAAAACTTAAGAGATAGAAAAGATGATGTAGATGAGATCATTGAATGGTGTAAAAAATCATTGCCAACAAGTGAAGATTTTGTTACTCACTGCTGGCATAAACAATTATGCCCCTATGAACTAAGCAAGATGATAGCCCCAGATGCAATGATTATAGTTGTTCCATACATTTATATTTTTGACCCATCCATTAGAATAATGCTCCTAGATTGGCTTTCTGTCACAGAGGAGGATATAATCTTGGTTGTAGATGAAGCACATAATCTACCTGATTATGTCCGGGATCTATTCTCTGCAGGTTTAAGTATATGGTCACTAAGGAATGCTATTTATGAGACAGAAAGATATGGCAACCCGTCTTTGCTCAATGGAAGATTTAAAATCTCTGAATTTTGCAACACATTGATCAATATCATAGAATATCTAAGGGACAAATATCTGACCAGTTCCCATAGCTCCCGTGAAAATGGAGATGCTTTGATAAGAGAACATGAACTGGAGGAGGAGATTTTATCAAGATTAAATATAAACAGTTTTAATCTGGATGAGATAATCCATGATTTGATAGCATATGGTGAAAATGTTTGTGAAACCAGAGAAGAAGAGGGAAGGATACCAAGATCTTTTATAAAAAGAACAGGATCCTTCCTAGATTTCTGGTTCAACCTGGAATCTGAACAATATATAAAACTAATAACTGCTGAGCCTAACAAGAACAACCCTAGACTGGAGGCATATTGCCTTGACCCCTCCGTTGGAACAAATATTGTTAACAATTTTCACAGTAGTATCCACATGTCTGGTACTCTGGAACCACTAGAGGAATATAGGGATTCCATAGGACTTATAAAAGAAAATACTGAACTAGTCTCTTATCCACCAACATTTCCAATTGAAAACAGGAGAATCCTTTACGTGAGAGATGTCACCACTAGATATGAGGAAATTAACACCAGAAAGGAAATAGTGAAAAAAATAATGAGCCATATCATAAGTATTTGCAACAATTTTGACAGGAACACAATAGTGTTTTTCCCTAGCTTCGATGTTCTATCCAGGTTTCTACAAAACAATATTATCAACACTCTAAAGAGAGGGGTTTATGTTGAGAAGAGAGAGATGACACAGATTGAACTCATGGATATGATAGAAGATTTTAAATTCCCAGAGAGTAAAAATGGCTCCATTCTTTTTTCTGTTATTGGTGGTAGAATAAGCGAGGGCATGGATTTCCCAGCTGAGCAGCTTGAGATAGTGATAATAGTGGGCATCCCCTACCCTAGACCAACTGCAAAACAAAGAGGTTTACAAAGATATTATGATATAAAATTTGGCAAAGGCTGGGAATATACTGTGGAGGCACCAACTGCTAGAAAACTCATGCAGGCTATTGGTAGATTAATAAGAAACAAGGATGACAAGGGAGTGGCGATAATATTAGATAGAAGAGCAGCACGTTTTAGAAAATATATAAAGGATTTAAAGGAGAGTAAGAATCTATTAGAGGATATCAACAGTTTTTATTCTTTATCTTGGTAACAGATCAGGTATTCCATCCTTGATTGGATAGTTTTTTTTGCATTTTTTACAATAGAATTCTCCTTCTATTATCTCGTTGTTCTCTTCTTTATAAATTTTTAACTCCAAATCCCCCTTGCAAACGGGGCAGCATAGTATATCTAAAAAATCTTTTTTCATCTTTTTCCTTTCTCCTCTTCAAGTTCTTCAAATATGTTACAATTCCTACATTTTATCCCAATTATAGGTTTTGGGTTTATTAACCCATCTGTTGATCTTGGAACCCTGATGATTATTTCAACATCATCTTTCCCACATTTCTTACAAACTATTTTATCCTTTTTGCTTGTAAAGTATTTCATTTTTGATTCTCTTCATCTAGTTTTTGTATATAGTTTTTAACATGTGAATCTGTAAGATCTGCATAATGTAATGCACAAGCCTCTGCAGTCTTTGGTACAACCGGGGAACCCCATTCCAGCTTTCCATGATGACTTAGGATTAGATGAGAAAGTTGTTTCTCTAGATCATATGGAAAACTGTTTCCATTTTTCCTCAGCTCGTTTATCTTCTCTCTGATCATTCTATCGCCAATTATTATATGACCTATCATGTTTCCATCTTCTGTCCTATCAATAATAGTACTCCACCTGTATTCTCCTATTTTTCCTATATCATGAAGTATCGCGCCTGTTAACAACAAATCCTTGTTTAGCGAGGAGTATATCTCGCATAATATATGGCATATCTTTATCACACCTACTGTATGCTCAAGGTTGCCACCTATGTAATTATGATGATACATTAGAGCAGAGGGAGTATGCTTGAATTTTTCAACAAACTTTTCATCTTTGAAAAACATGTCTAACAGGCTTCTCAAATACTGGTTTTCCACGCCTGATATTTCCTCTTTTACAAAGGCATACAGGCTTTCTATCTTCTCCTTTCCAAGATCTGCTATAAAATCTTCTAAAGAGTACTCATCTGGTGCACACTTTATTATATCCCCTCTTCCCTCATTTACTGAAATTTGTAAAGTATCCTCATAATACTCCACCATTCCAGATCTTATACTGATAACATCTCCCACATCGAAACTATTGTATAATCTTTGCACCTTTTC
>QMST01000102.1 GCA_003649745.1 Thermoplasmata archaeon
CTACAACTCCAACTAAGATCAGTAGTTACAGATACAAAAATTGCATCATCACTTGGAGATGGACTACTAGGCTGATTAGGAGGATTATTAGCTGATGATATAGAGACTGTTAACACATCCGACCATGTTGAATATTTATCACCATCATATGCCTTAACCTTTACATTATATGTGCCAGTATTACTCCATGAATGAGAAACACTTGCAGTTTCCCCTGAGCTATACCATCCTGTCCACTCATCAACATTGCCATCTCCATCCCAGTCCCAACCATATTTAATATTATCTCCTTCTGGATCTGTAGCAGATGTGCTATAAGTATAGCTTGTACCAGTTTCTCCACTTGTTGGACCAGAGGGAGCACTGGGTTTGTTAGGCGCAGTATTATCCGGACCCTTGCCACCAGCCACGGCAACTATGAGATACCCATCCGAGTCAATATAGTTGTAGATGCCAGAGTCTATTGTCATAGTATAATTTCTATCAGATGCTACTGGAGAACTCACTCTTTTTAATTCCTTCCAGGATGAAGAAGAAACATTCCAGATGTATATTGCAAACTCCCCACCATTAGAAAGATTATCATGACCCACCCATGATACATTAATGCTTTTAATGCTAAACACATCCTGGTTTATCCTAAACTTGTAGTAAACATTTCCATAATATCCAGATGGATGAAGATCTCCACTCTGATTTCCATGACCATTGCTACCCTCCCAAGTATTGTAGGATGAATCATTATAACATGCATTTGTATACTCTGATGATGAAAACTCAGTATAAGATGATAGGTATGATGGATCCAACGGCGGCATACCACCCTCGTTATACCGATATGCGCGACTGTTTGTATCCTCTAAAGTATATACCACTGTAGGATCTATAACAACAGGATAACTCCTATTTGGATCTAATAGCCATACCATTGGAACACTCAGTTGCAAATAGATAGTATCATTTTCTGAAAAAAGATTATAGCTAATCTTTGTACTCTCATTGTTTGCATCATAGGCATATGGCTCTGCAAACCTAAAAATGGTTTTATTAGAATGATCCCTAAACTCTATACTCTTACCAGTTATTGGAGCAAGAGTATCCCATGGTTTATTATCAATAAAAATAGAAACATCTGCTGTATCATATGTTAATTTAAATTTGAAATCAAAAGAGATGAGATTAGACAGATTTTTTTTATTTTTTATAACTATGTTTTCCTTTAAAAACAGGTTGTGACAGATATATTCTAGATTAACTCCTTTTCCAAATGCATCTGGGTATATTATCCTGTTGAAGTTTTGATACCCCTCCACAGGGTTTGATATCATTGGTTGGAAGGTTATAGAATAAGGATCCTTAGAGAGTTTCACTGTGTTGTTGCTATTGGCATATCCTTTGAAATAGGCTATATAACTGGATGTGCCAAACATATAAGGATAATAGTCTTTGTTGTTTTCGGAGCTGCCAAATATTTCATCAGGCGAGCGGCTTTTTAATATATCCTGTGGAATGTGATAATATATTATCAGGGAGGGTTTGTAACTGGTTTTTGCTGAGTCACAAGAATATAATTTAAGATAGTTTCCATTTTTCAAACTACCTATGATAAGATCACCTGGGGTTACATATGCATTCTTTATAGGTTTCTCATCATAACCATTTGTGATTTTAAAGGAGCAAAATCTTTCACCTCTAGCAACTGTTTTACATATAACATCTGATAAATCCTCACTTTCATATAACAAACCATTTTTAGAAAGGGTATACCCATGAGATTGTACCTTTAAATTTAGAAAACTCTCAGCAGTGGATGTATCATTCCATTTGTTCTCCATCTTGTACATGTATAGTATGTTGTTATTCCATTTATCCCCCTGCTCAGCAACATGTAATTTGATAAATGCAGAGTCAACAACTGCACTTGATGGGATTTCAGATAAATCAAACTTGAGATATGATGAATAATTATCATTGGAGTTAACGCTGAAGCATCCATCTGCTATAATATCCAATTGTGGATCATTTAAACCCAGCCAGAATACTTTTACACTAGTTGCAGTGCCTTGTATCATGTGAAGAGTAAAATCATTATCCGTGTTATTTATATCTGAGACTGTGAAACTATAACCAGGTTTTAAAGAGTACATGCATACTATTCTATCACTATCTTTATCCACAGTGATGGTACCTGATTCTATTGATACCTTGCTTTCTCTGCTAGCACTCGGCCCCTCATGTATCAGATCCTGAAGAGCACTGTCATAGACATTTAGTTGACTATAAACACTTTCAATTTGTGTATGAGCCTTGTTTTGCTCAATATATGGCACTCCCCAGTAGAGCACACCACCTGTGACAGACATCACAACCATGATAACCAGGAATACACCTATAACTGGTGTAATAGCATCTCTATTATCAAGCAACAATGTACTTCTTATATCACATCCCATCCTCAACCATTTTTTTCAAATGATTAAACCATTATTTAAACATAACCTTTTATACATGTATTAGAAACTTAAACAAAATCCATGAAACCAACACCAATATAAAGGCATGTTTTATACCACTGGAATACTCCCCGTTTTCAAATATCCCTGCAACCATCCCTGAGCCAAAACTTTGTATAACAGCAGCATAATAAAGCAATGAAAGCATCTCCTTTGGATTAGCACCCATGCCTACTGAGAGACCACCGACAGATGATAACTCTGAAATATTGCTTTGCATCATAGCTGGTAAAAATGTGCTGCAAACTATGGCAACAACTGCGAGAAAAACAAAAGCTGCAATGTATACCACCGCCACATAGGATATCATGCTTATTCTACGTTCAGCTTTAACCTCCTGTATCTCCCGCGTGTCACGGGCTGCAGCGATTAATATTTCTGAAACATTACCTCCACTGCGGGATGCCTCATTTATGAGAGATGCTGCTCTTTTAGCAAGTGGAGTATCCACCCGATTCGCAAATGTTTCAAGAGCCTCTGAGATAGAACAACCCCAGGATATCTGCTGCGCCATTTTTTTAATTTCACTAGTTAATGCACCATATTCACCTTTAGACGCAAGCATTATAGCCCTTGTAAACGTCATACCAGCTCTTCTAGATTCTGCTAAATCTCTGAGAAAATCTGGTATCCTTCTATCAATTTCATTAATCCTTTTTAATCTTAGATAATCATACAAACCATATACTGCTGTTGAAGACAACACACCCATAATAACAAAATCACTTGTCTCCCCAAACC